>NZ_JAAUWS010000008.1:0-119971 GCF_014694465.1 Vibrio sp. S11_S32
AGCTTACGCAATGATCAAAGCTTTAAATAAACTAACAGGGCTAGGTATGCCTAAAACTTACCGAATTGATTGAAATAATACCATTCTAGTGTTGTCACCTCTAAATTTGAATTACGCAACAAAGCCGTTCCTATGGTATAACTTGCCGCGAATACCGGCAGTGATATGGCAAGTGATAATGTAATTAAGGCTTTTTTAGCGATGGATTTGATAAAGATTGGTTTCATCATTGTTCGTTTCATTAGTCTACATCCTTATTTTCTAGCAGCGAATAACAATCGAGATGAAAGAGTATAGAACGATGCTTTGTTATTGAGATGTTAATGTCTCAGTTGTGTGATTGTTAACCTGAAAGAAACAACAAAAGTTAAGACAGTTCACAAAATAGAGACGGATCAATTTAAAACGTGCATGATCGATTTAAATTATCCAATCAGAACCTAAAGTAAGAAGGGAAAGGCAATGACATTGGCAGAGTTACAAGTATTAAGTAAGCGTGTCGGGATCAAATTAAAGCAACAATCCCAAGTGTTGGTGACGGCAGAATCTTGTACCGGTGGTGGAATTGCTTATGTGATCACCGAAGTGGCGGGCAGTTCGGCTTGGTTTGATCGCAGTTTTGTCACTTACAGTAATGACGCAAAAATGGAAATGCTCGGCGTGAAGCCAGAAACATTAGAGCACTATGGCGCGGTCAGTGAACAAACAGTGCAAGAAATGGCTACTGGCGCACTGCAACATTCCAATGGAACTTGTTCTATTTCAGTCAGTGGCATTGCTGGCCCTAGTGGTGGCAGTGAGGATAAACCGGTAGGGACCGTTTGCTTTGCTTGGCAATTAAATTCAAAACCAATTAATTTTGAAACCGTTGTCTTTAATGGTGACCGTGAAGACATTCGGATCCAAGCCTGTTCACACGCATTAAAGAAATTAGAAGCAATGCTCGATTTATAAAGACTGAAAAAAATTGCACACAGCTATGGACACTGTATGAATCAACAGTATAATAAAAACATATAACGAATCAAAGGAAAGTAAAAAATGGCGAAGCAACTGGACGACAATAAACAAAAAGCACTCGCGGCGGCACTAGGCCAAATCGAAAAGCAATTTGGTAAAGGCTCAATTATGAAATTGGGTGATAACCGTACCATGGATGTGGAAACCATTTCTACTGGCTCTCTAGCGTTAGATATCGCATTGGGTGCTGGTGGCTTACCAATGGGACGTATCGTTGAAGTATACGGCCCAGAGAGTTCAGGTAAAACAACGCTGACTCTTGAATTAATTGCCGCAGCGCAACGTGTTGGTAAAACTTGTGCCTTCATCGATGCCGAGCATGCTCTTGACCCAATCTACGCTCAAAAACTAGGGGTTAACATTAATGACCTGCTTGTTTCTCAGCCTGATACGGGTGAGCAAGCGCTTGAAATTTGTGATGCTTTAGCTCGCTCTGGTGCGATTGATGTTTTGGTTATTGACTCAGTAGCCGCATTAACACCAAAAGCTGAAATTGAAGGCGAAATGGGTGACAGCCACATGGGTTTACAAGCGCGTATGCTTTCTCAAGCCATGCGTAAGCTAACCGGTAACCTTAAGCAATCAAACTGTATGGCGATCTTCATTAACCAAATTCGTATGAAGATTGGTGTGATGTTCGGCAGCCCAGAAACCACGACGGGTGGTAATGCGCTTAAATTCTACGCTTCTGTTCGTTTAGATATTCGTCGTACTGGCGCGATCAAAGATGGCGACGAAGTCGTGGGTAATGAAACCCGCATCAAAGTGGTTAAAAACAAAATTGCAGCGCCGTTTAAGCAAGCGGAAACTCAAATCCTATACGGCAAAGGTTTTAACCGCGAAGGTGAGTTGGTTGATCTTGGCGTGAAGAATAAGCTAGTTGAAAAAGCCGGTGCTTGGTACAGCTATAAAGGCGATAAGATTGGTCAAGGTAAAGCAAACTCTTGCAACTATCTGCGTGAGCATCCTGAAATCGCATTAGAAATTGATACTAAGTTGCGTGAACTATTGTTAACTCCTGCGGTACTCGAGGAGACGGCAGAAGTCGAAGAGCTGGATACGGAAGAGTAACTTAGCTTTCGATGATGTTGAGTCAATGTTCTGACTAGAATTTGAAGCCCTGTTAATTCAGGGCTTTTTAGTATCGGTAGCTATTAGCAGAATCGTAAAAACAGTCGCGATAATAAAAGGTTTTATATGTTCCGTTCAAAATCAAAACTTTCTGCCAAAGATGTGGTGGTGCAATTATTAAGCCGTCGTGATCATGGCGAATTTGAGTTAAAGCAAAAACTGCAAATGAAAGAGTTTGAAACCGCCGAGATTGATGCTGCGATTGCTTATTGCCAACAAAATGGTTGGATGGATGATCTACGTTACGCCAAAAGCCAAGTACGCCAACATGTCTACAAAGGTCATGGCGAAAGACGAATTCGCCAAGCGTTGAATATGAAGCAAGTCGCGGATGATGTGATTGAACAAGCGTTAGAGCAAGAGCCACAAGATTGGTTTGAACTGGCAAAAGAATGCGCGGAAAAAAAATTTAAAGGCGTCAAAGCGGTCGATCAAAAAGCCTATGCCAAACAGATCCGGTTTTTACAGTATCGCGGCTATACCTTTGAGCAAATTAGTTACGCGTTGTCTGAATTTAAATAAGCTTTTACGGCCACAGCTTGAGGTATGGCGCTAGATTATTACACCTTCCTATTTTACTAAACTCCCGTCATCCTTTACAATATCGACAAATTTTTATCTCGAATATTTCCCGGAAGAATTACATGACTACTCGCACCAAATTCATGAGCACCGACGAGGTACGCCGCGCGTTCCTATCGTTCTTTGAAAGCAAAGGGCACCAAATTGTTGATAGTTCTTCATTAGTTCCTGCTAATGATCCGACATTATTATTTACCAATGCCGGTATGAATCAGTTTAAAGATTGTTTTCTTGGCGCTGAAAAACGCAGCTACACCCGAGCGACCACATCGCAACGTTGTGTACGCGCCGGTGGTAAGCACAACGATTTAGAAAACGTCGGCTTTACGGCTCGTCACCATACTTTCTTTGAAATGTTAGGTAACTTCAGTTTTGGTGACTACTTCAAAAATGATGCGATTGCGTTTGCTTGGGAATTCTTAACCGAAGTTCTACAACTGCCACAAGAGAAATTATTGGTGACGGTTTACCAAACCGATGATGAAGCGTTTGATATTTGGAATAAAGACATTGGTATTCCGGCTGATCGCATTGTGCGCATTGGCGACAAAAAAGGCGGCAAAGCTTACGAGTCAGATAACTTCTGGCAGATGGGCGACACCGGTCCTTGTGGTCCTTGTACTGAAATCTTCTACGATCACGGTGAGCACATTTGGGGTGGCCGTCCGGGAACACCTGAAGAAGATGGTGACCGTTTTATCGAGATCTGGAATAACGTATTCATGCAGTTCAACCGTCAAGCAGATGGCACCATGGAACCGTTACCAAAACCGTCGGTAGATACCGGTATGGGGATCGAGCGTATATCTGCCATTATGCAGGGCGTGCACTCTAACTATGAGATTGACGTATTCCAAGCATTAATCAAAGCTGCCGCGAAAGTGATTGGCAGCGAAGATTTAGGCAACCAATCATTACGCGTAGTGGCGGATCATATTCGCTCATGTGCCTTCTTAATTGTGGATGGTGTGATGCCATCTAACGAAGGTCGCGGCTATGTGTTACGCCGCATTATTCGCCGCGCAGTGCGTCATGGTAATAAACTGGGCGCACAAGGTGCATTCTTCTACAAGTTGGTCACCGCATTAATTGACGTGATGGGCAGTGCTGGCGAAGAGCTTAAAAAACAACAACCAATGGTTGAGAAAATCCTGCGAATCGAAGAAGAAAACTTTGCTCGCACCCTAGATCGCGGCATGACGATTTTAAATGAAGCGATTGATGAATTAAAAGATGTGACCGTGCTTGATGGCGAAACGGTGTTTAAACTTTATGACACTTATGGTTTCCCTGCCGATTTAACCAATGATGTGGCGCGTGAGCGTAATGTCACCATTGATGAGGCCGGTTTTGAAAAAGCGATGGAAGCGCAACGTGCTCGAGCTCGTGAAGCTGGGCAGTTTGGTACCGATTACAATAAAGTGATCAAAACAGATCTTGATACTGAATTCCTAGGTTATAGCGATGTGCTTGGCGCGTCGGTTGTGAATGAAATCTTTGTTGAAGGTGAAACTGCAGAAAATATTAGCGCAGGCACCGATGCGATTGTGATCTTAGCGCAAACGCCATTTTACGCTGAATCTGGTGGTCAATGTGGTGATGCCGGTGTGATCACTACTGAGTCTGGCGTATTTGAAGTGATGGATACCCACAAACTGGGTAATGCGATTGCACACCACGGTAAATTAACCGCCGGTGTCATGGCGACAGGGGATGCAGTTCAAACACAAGTGGATGCACTGCGTCGTAACGCGATTACACTAAACCACTCAGCGACTCACTTACTGCACGCGGCATTGCGTCAAGTTCTGGGCGAACATGTGACTCAAAAAGGTTCATTGGTTCGCGCTGAAAATCTACGTTTTGACTTTTCACACCTAGAAGCGGTAACCGCGGCAGAGTTGCGTGAAGTCGAGCGTATTGTCAATCAGCAAGTTCGTTATAACCACAATGTTGAAACCAATGTAATGGATATTGCTGCCGCCAAACAAAAAGGCGCGATGGCATTGTTCGGCGAAAAATACGATGACCAAGTTCGCGTATTATCTATGGGCGATTTTTCAACTGAATTATGTGGCGGTATTCACGCGGCTAACACCGGTGATATTGGTTTATTTAAAATAACATCAGAAAGTGGTATCGCGGCCGGTGTTCGCCGTATTGAAGCCGTGACCGGTGAGGCAGCGCTCGATGCCATTGAAAGCCAACAAGCTCAATATGAGCAAAAAGTGGCCGACGGCATTAGCAAAACCAAACAGCTAGAGAAAGAGATTCAGCAGCTTAAAGATAAGTTAGCCTCACAAGCGGGTGCGAGCTTAATTAGCCAAGTGAAAGAAATTTCTGGTATCAAAGTGTTGATCAGCCAACTTGATGGCGCGGATAATAAAGCATTGCGCGGCATGGTTGATGAATTGAAAAACCAAGTCGGCAGTGGCGTGATCTTATTAGGCAACGTAGCCGATGGTAAAGTCGGTTTAATTGCTGGTGTCACTAAAGATCTTATCGGCAAAGTTAAAGCGGGTGAGTTGGTCAACTTTGTCGCTCAGCAAGTCGGTGGTAAAGGTGGTGGTCGTCCTGATATGGCGCAAGCCGGCGGTACCGATGCATCTGCGCTACCACAAGCACTGGTTGAAGCTGAAGCCTGGATCAATGAGAAGCTATAAAAAGAGCTAGCGCTAAAATAAGCTCTTACCGAGAGTGTGATAGGGTGTAGTTGCTCTATGTCGCCAGTTAAGGTAAATCAATAAAAAGCGACGCTGATCTTCAGGGTCGTTTTTTTTGATCAAAACAATGTGAGCAGGTAGACATAAATCAGCATACATCAGATGTAACGTGGCAAATGAAACAGTATCACTAGTGTTTAGATATAAAATTGGTCATAGTGTCTAAAGGCTATCGATCTTTAAGGATTAGAAATCCTAGCTTACCGCTATAACAATGCCTATACTAAGCAGTTGAAAATGATGAAAGTTAATCAGTGTGAGTGGTTATGTTAATCACGGTGGTGTTTGATTGTATTGATTAGCATGAAACAAATGGTAACTATCACTTGTAAATATAATACCGATATAGCAACGGTCGTTTGCTTACATCTTTTAATGATATTTTTACATCCAGATATTTACCCAAGGACAGCTTTTAATAGATAATAGCGCTATTAACGATAATAAATAGAGATTACTCAAGGAGCATACAATGCTAATTTTAACTCGCCGAGTCGGTGAAACATTAATGATCGGTGATGAAGTCACAGTTACCGTTTTGGGCGTAAAAGGGAATCAGGTTCGCATCGGCGTTAATGCACCGAAAGAAGTGTCTGTTCACCGTGAAGAAATTTACATGCGCATTCAAGCAGAAAAAGATACAGGTGTTGCAGCAGCCCCATCGGGTAATGTTTAGTACTGTATAGTTTGAAGATAGGTCAGCCTCTGTGCTGGCCTTTGTTTTTTATAGCGATATAACATTGTGATTATTTGCGAAAAATAGCTAAGGTTTAGCGATGAAGCGCTCATAAATTAACAGGGTTGGTGAAATACTGTCCGGTTAGACGGTTTTTAACAAATTTTACCAAGAAAATGTTTGACATATTTTTGGTAAATCGTAATATGTGCCTCCTCAAGACGTTGGAGAGGTGGCCGAGAGGCCGAAGGCGCTCCCCTGCTAAGGGAGTATATGGTTTGTAGCCGTATCGAGGGTTCGAATCCCTCCCTCTCCACCATTCTTGAATTCTTAAACGTTTTGATTTGCACCAAAACTATCGTTAAGGAAGTTCTAGTAATAGGACAATCAGAAATCGATGCGCGCGTAGCTCAGCTGGATAGAGTACCTGGCTACGAACCAGGCGGTCGGAGGTTCGAATCCTCCCGCGCGCACCACTTCTGAAGAGTAACAAAAAGTGGAGAAGTGGCCGAGAGGCCGAAGGCGCTCCCCTGCTAAGGGAGTATATGGTTTATAGCCGTATCGAGGGTTCGAATCCCTCCTTCTCCACCATTAATTTAGTTTCGACTATTTTAATTTGAAATAAAATACGATGCGCGCGTAGCTCAGCTGGATAGAGTACCTGGCTACGAACCAGGCGGTCGGAGGTTCGAATCCTCCCGCGCGCACCATTATTTCAAGCCTAATTGGGTAGCATCAATTAGTTAAGCTTTAGCATTAAGTTAAAGCGATAAGTAAAATGTTTTAAATGCAAAATACGATGCGCGCGTAGCTCAGCTGGATAGAGTACCTGGCTACGAACCAGGCGGTCGGAGGTTCGAATCCTCCCGCGCGCACCATTTGCAATTTGAAATATTGATACTTTAAAGGCATTACATTTTAAATGTATTACCTGCCAAAATAAAATATCTGAAAAGATAACAGTGCGCGCGTAGCTCAGCTGGATAGAGTACCTGGCTACGAACCAGGCGGTCGGAGGTTCGAATCCTCCCGCGCGCACCATATTAACAATGTTGGTTTATATCGTTGGATTTATTTCAAACGAAAAACGAGCAGAAAATTAGAAAGAATTAGTGCGCGCGTAGCTCAGCTGGATAGAGTACCTGGCTACGAACCAGGCGGTCGGAGGTTCGAATCCTCCCGCGCGCACCATATTTTGAAGCCCTGCACTTTTGTGTGGGGCTTTTTGCTGTATGCTCAATAAAAAATAGAAACATAAATGTTAAGGACGACAAGCGATGTCTTCAAATACTCAAATTATTATCAATCAATTCGGCGATGCTGAGTTGTTGGCTTTCCAACAGTCAGAGCAGCCTCAACCTCAAGCGGGTGAAGTATTGGTCAAAGTAGCTTTTGCTGCGGTGAATCCAATTGATGTCAAAACTCGTGCAGGTTTAGGTTGGGCGGCGCAACATAATAAAAATAACCTTCCTTGGGTACCTGGTTACGACGTTTCAGGCTCTATCGTTAAGCAAGGGGCTGGATGCTTAAAGTTTAATTTAAACGATAACGTGTCGGGCTTTATCGGCTTTCCATTACGCGCTGGCGGTTATAGCCAGTATGTCTGTGTGCCTGAGTCTGAATTGGCTTTAATGCCGGAAGATATTTCACTTGAATCTGCTGCTGCTATCCCACTGGCAGGGCAAACCGCGGCTCAAGCATTAGAAAAAGCAAAAATCCAACCGAAAGAAAAAATCTTGATTTTAGCTGGCGCTGGCGGAGTGGGGCATATTGCCACTCAAATTGCGGTGGCAGCCAAAACCCAAGTTTATGCGACATGCGGAACGGACAATATTGATTATGTTACCGCGCTCGGCGCAACCGCAATTGACTACACTCAACCCGATTGGCAGAAAAACCTGAATGATGTCGATGTGTTGATCGATTTAGTGGGCGGCGAACAAGCCATTGATGCACTGTGTTGTTTACGTCCTGGTAGTCGAGTGGTCACAGTACCAACGATTACCTCTTCATTCGTGTGTGAAAAAGCCAATGAATTAGGCTTAATTGGTATGGGGATGCTAGTTGAACCGGATATCACACAGTTAGAAGAGCTATTACACTTGATCAGTGCCGGAATGATCAAAATTAAAATTGAAAAAATCTTCCCATATCAAGACGTCGTTCAAGCGCACCATAAAGTTGAACAAGGTCATGCACGCGGTAAGATCTTACTTAATATGCAAGCCTAATCGGTGGTCGATAACGTACTAGGTCGGTGCTAACCAATGGCGGAATTCTACCATTGGTTACAGGCTGTTTTTGCCAGTCAGCCCTTGTGGTTTGTGTTCTTTTCTGGCTTTTTTAGTGCCACACTTTTGCCCGGCAGTTCAGAAGTCAGCGTGTATGCGGCGCTCAGTTTGCAGCGTTTTGGTTGGCCTCATATTGTGTTGATTGCCACACTGGGAAACACATTAGGTGGGATGACCAATTACGCCTTAGGCCGGTTACTGCCTAATCGAGCGTCTAAACAAGTGCAACAGCAACGAGTACTGGCTTGGATTGAGCGTTACGGTTATTGGGCACTCTTGATGAGCTGGATGCCTATCGTCGGCGATCCGCTGTGTGTGGTGGCAGGATGGCTGCGTATGAATGTGTGGTTCTCATGTTTGGCTATTGGTATCGGTAAAGGATTACGTTATGCTTTCATAGCTTTGGTTTTTCAAGGTTTACTTTAGTCTCAGGGATGAATACACATGAAAAAAATCGCCTTACTAGTGGGAGCTTTATTACTTTCTGCTTGTTCCTCGCAAAAAAGCACCATCTCGACCACGCCTGATGTGGCACTTCCGCAAGGTGTTTCATTTGTTGAAACCCAGCATCCTACTGCGGGTAAAGCTGAAATTCCCTATTCAAAATATCGTTTAGATAATGGATTAACCGTTATTTTATCTCCTGATCACTCCGATCCTCTAGTGCATGTTGATGTGACATATCATGTGGGTTCGGCGCGTGAAAAAATTGGCCGTTCAGGCTTCGCCCATTTCTTTGAGCACATGATGTTCCAAGGCTCTGAGCATGTCGGCGATCAGCAACACTTTAAAATCGTCACCGAAGCCGGTGGTTCATTAAATGGCACCACCAACCGTGACCGTACCAATTATTTTGAAACGGTCCCATCAAATCAACTTGAGAAGATGTTGTGGCTCGAGTCCGATCGTATGGGCTTTTTAGTTAACGCGGTATCGCAGCGTAAATTTGAAATTCAACGTGATACAGTGAAAAACGAACGTGGTCAAAATTACGATAATCGTCCTTATGGTTTAGTGTACGAAAGAATTGGCGAAGCGTTATACCCTCAAACTCACCCTTATGCTTGGCAAACCATCGGTTATGTGAGCGATTTAGACCGAGTCGATGTTAATGATCTCAAAGCATTCTTTTTGCGTTGGTATGGTCCTAACAATGCAGTATTAACCATCGGTGGTGATATCGATAAAGAACAAACACTGCAGTGGGTGAATAAGTACTTTGGTTCAGTGCCAAAAGGACCGGCTGTGGTTGATGCCGCAAAGCAACCAGTCACATTGCCAAGCGATCGCTTTATTACGCTGCAAGATCGCATCCGTCAACCTATGTTGATGATGGCGTTTCCAACCAAATATCGTGGTGATAAGTCAGAAGCCTCCGTGGATGCTTTAGCCTCTATTTTGGGCGATGGTAAAAACAGTATCTTGTATCAAAAACTGGTTAAACCGCAAAAAGCGATAGACGCAGGCGCGTTCCAAGACTGTGGTGAATTATCGTGTACTTTATATATTTATGCGATGGGGGATGCCGGTGATAAAGGCAACTTAAAGCCGATTTATGATGACGTCATGAATATTTTGAGCGAGTTTAAAACCGATGGGGTTAAACAAGATCAATTAGATGCCATTATGGGGCAAGCAGAAGCGGGGACCGTTTACGCATTGCAAAGTGTCAGTGGCAAAGTGTCGCAATTAGCCGCCAATCAAACTTATTATGATCAACCCGATCGATTGCAACTTGAACTTGAGCAACTGCGCCAAGTGACGCCAGATTCAGTGATGAAGGTATTTAATCAATTTGTGGCCGATAAGCCCAAAGTGGCATTAAGTGTGGTGCCAAAAGGTAAAACGGACTTAGCGGCACGCCCAGTCAACTTTACGCCAGAGAAACGTGAGTTGCCGGTTTACCCAAAAATTACCGATGCCCAACTTGATGTGCGCGAACCCAAAGATAACTTTGATCGCTCAATCATGCCGGCCACTACTGCTGCCGTCAGCGCGACCATGCCAAGCCTGTATCAATTTGATCTTGCCAATGGCGTGCCAGTATTAGGGACGGTTTCAAGTGAAACGCCAACCGTGGTGATTAAAGTTGATTTTCCTGCCGGCAATCGTTATGTCAACCTTGGTCAAGAAGGACTGGCAGGGTTAACGGCCGATATGCTGGGAGAAGGAACCACACTGCATACCAGCGAAGCACTGCAGCAAGAGCTCGATAAACTTGGCAGCAGCATTAGTTTTAGCGCTGGCACTGAGCATGCAAGCTTGATCATTACCTCACTGAGTAAAAATGTGCAGGCAACCTTAGATCTTGCTAATGAAATGCTGTTTAAACCGGCCTTTAATGACAGCGATTTTGCTCGTTTAAAAAACCAGACGCTACAAAGTTTGATTTATTCACATCAAAAACCGTCTTGGGCTGCCTCTCAAGCGACTCGAGATGTTTTGTATAAAGGATCTTTGTATAGCCGTGATAACGAAGGCTCATTAGCATCAATTAACAGCATCACGCTCGATCAAGTTAAGCAGTTTTATCAAACCCATTATGCGGTGAAAAATGCCAATGTGATTGTGGTGGGTGATCGCACTCAAGATCAAATGAAACAAGATCTGGCCTTTTTATCTCGCGTAGCAGGCACACCTTCTCAAACCGCGCCAATGAAACCAGCAGCAGGGAAATACTCAGAGCCAAGTAAACAAAGTATTTATTTGGTTGATCAGCCCAATGCACCGCAAAGTATTATTCGCTTAGTTCGCACTGGGATGACTTTTGATGCCACCGGTGATCTATTTTTAACCCAACTGGCGAATTATAATTTAGCCGGTAACTTTAATAGTCGAATTAATCAGAACCTAAGAGAAGATAAAGGCTTTACTTATGGGGCAAGCGGCGGAGCTTATGGCGGAAAAGAAACCGGAGTGATCGTCTTTAGCGCCCAAGTGCGTGCCGATTCCACTGGCGCTTCTATTCATGAGTTCATCAAAGAAATGCAACACTATAGTAAAGATGGTATGACCGAACCAGAGCTAGACTTTATGCGCTTAGCGGTAGGCCAACAAGATGCGCTTAATTACGAAACCCCCGCCCAAAAAGCCGGTTTGCTCTCGACCATGGTGGATTATTCATTGCAACCAGACTTTATAGCCAAGCAGGCTCATTTAGTCAGCAGCGTGAGTTTGAATACTTTGAATAAACAAGCGGCTCAATGGTTTAACCCGAAAGATTATCAAATCATTGTGGTTGGCGATGTTAAAACCATAGAGCCACAACTGAAAAAGTTAGGCATTGCGATTAAAAAACTTGAAGTTAGTCGTTAACGCCCAAACATAACAACATAACAAGAAGCTTAAACCTAAACCGTTAATCAGCAGACTAACGGTTTATGGTTTTTATGTTTGCTTTCAAGCTTTGTCATGGCAATTGTTAGCAAGAATGACTATCCTACTTGGATCCCAAATAACACAAGTGAGCGCTATTTTGACTGATTTTTCTGCACGCCTTCAACAAGTTGCTAACAACCCAAAAACTTTCAAGCAGTTTGGACGCGGAATAGAGCGTGAAGCTTTACGCTATGACAGTAATGACCAATTGGCTTTAACTCCACATCCTGCTGGGCTAGGTTCAGCACTGACTAATAAATGGATCACTACCGATTTCTCAGAGTCATTACTCGAATTCATTACCCCAGTTTCTCATAACGTCGATACACTATTAAACCAGTTGACCGATATCCATCATTTTTCAATGACTAAAATGCGCACTGAAAAATTATGGCCAATGTCGATGCCATGTTTTGTCAGTAGCGATGATTCGATCCCGTTGGCGGAATACGGCAGTTCAAATTCAGGACGAATGAAGAACCTATACCGTAAAGGTTTAAATCAACGTTACGGCAGCTTAATGCAAATTATTTCTGGCGTTCACTTTAACTTCTCTTTCCCTGAGAGTTTCTGGGACAGCTTGTATGGCCAGCAAAATCAAGATCAGCGAGTAGATAGTAAGTCAGAAGGCTATTTTCACCTGATCCGCAACTATTACCGTTATGGCTGGATCATCCCGTATTTATTTGGTGCCTCTCCAGCCTTATGCTCGTCTTTTGTGAAAGGGCGTGACACTGGGATCGATTTTGACACCATAGGTAAAACCTTATACCTACCGCACGCCACTGCATTGCGTTTAAGTGATTTAGGCTATACCAACAGTGCGCAAGGCGATCTGAATATTACTTTTAATAGCTTAGAGGATTATTTACTGGGTTTGCATGATGCGATGCATAAGCCGTCGGATAAATTCTCAAAGCTTGGCGTGAAAGTCGATGGTGAGCACCGCCAACTAAACAGTAATGTGCTGCAAATTGAAAATGAGCTTTATGCGCCCATTCGCCCAAAACGTGTTGCAGAAGATGGCGAAAAACCGTCATGCGCATTAAAGCGTGCTGGAGTAGAATACATTGAAGTTCGCTCATTAGATGTGAATCCATTTTCTCCTATTGGTGTGAGCAAGCAGCAGGTTCTCTTTTTAGATTTATTTGTCGCTTGGTGTGCGTTAAAAGAATCGGCACCAATGAAAAAAGAAGATATTGCGTGCTGGCGTAGCAACTGGACAACTATTATTTTAGAAGGACGCAAGCCGGATCTTGCCTTTAAATTGTGCAGCGGACAAGAGTCAAAGCCGATGCAAGTTTGGGGGCATGAAATTTTCAGCCAGCTTAGAGATATTGCGATTGAAATGGACAAAGCGCATGGCAATACTCAATATCAAGATGTATGCGATGAGCTAAGTGAATGGATTGATGATCCGGAGAAAACCATTTCTGGGCAATTACTGGCTGAAATTAAATCGGCCGGAGGGATAGGTAAATTCGGTACTCGATTGGGCGAACAATACCGTTTAGATTTATTGAACCATGAATATAAAGTGTATAAACAAAGTATGATGGAAAATGAAGCGCAGCGTTCAAAGTTAGCCCAAGCTGAAATTGAAGCTGCCGACACGTTAAGCTTTGATGATTTCTTAGCGGAATATTTCTCTTACTTGCGTTAATGACCTTAATTTAAGCCACAGCCATAGGATGCCTAACATTGCAGTTATTTACTCTTAAAGCGGCAAACTGTGTCAAAAAAAGAAACAATGTCATAAGAAGAAGCTATGTCATAAGAAGAAGCTATGTTAAAAAAATAAGCATGGTTTTAGTTCTATTCAATGTTTTGTGGTTATCCGGCTGTGCCACCGCGCCGCCGAGTAACCAAAGTAATATTTGTGAAATTTTCCGTCAGTATCCAGACTGGTATGAAGATGCTCTTGATAGCCAAGATGAGTGGGGCGTGCCTATTCAGATATCGATGGCGTTTATGAAGCAAGAAAGCTCATTTAGAGGAGAAGCTAAGCCGCCTCGTTACTATGCACTAGGCTTTATTCCTTGGGGAAGAGTTAGTAGTGCTTATGGTTACGCGCAAGCGCAAGATCCTGTTTGGTATGAATATCAAGATCAAGTCAGTTCTTGGACTTCACGCGATGACTTTGATGACGCGATAGACTTTATTGGTTGGTATATGACAGGAAGCCAAAAAGAACTAGGTATTTCTAAATGGGATGCTTACAGCCAATATCTTGCTTATCATGAAGGTCGTGGTGGTTTTAAACGTAAAACTTACAGTCGTAATCCCGCCTTGATGAAAATTGCACGTAAAGTAGAAAAAACATCAAAAATTTATGCAGGACAGCTCAAAAAATGCCGAGCGGAATTAGAAGATAACCGCAGCTGGTTCTGATTTACTTATGTACCTAATAGGAGAGAGCAGTAATGCCTTTACTTGATAGTTTTACCGTTGACCACACTCGTATGCAAGCGCCTGCGGTACGTGTAGCCAAGACAATGACCACGCCAAAGGGTGATACGATTACCGTCTTTGATTTACGTTTTTGTATTCCTAATAAAGATATTTTATCGGAAAAAGGCATCCATACGTTAGAGCATTTGTATGCTGGCTTTATGCGTAATCAACTAAATGGTTCAGAGGTGGAGATCATCGATATTTCCCCTATGGGTTGTCGTACTGGTTTCTACATGAGCTTAATTGGCACGCCGAGTGAGCAACAAGTGGCTGACGCTTGGTTAGCAGCAATGCAAGATGTACTCAATGTGGCCGATCAAAACAAGATCCCTGAATTGAATGAATACCAGTGTGGTACTTATTCAATGCATTCTTTAGAAGAAGCGCAACAGATCGCCAAAGATATTATTGCGGCGGGTATCCAAGTCAATAAAAATGATGAACTGGCGTTACCTGACTCTATGCTGCAAGAGCTGAAAGTCGATTAATTCCATTTAATATTTGATCAATTTGAACGGTCATTAAATTTATGGAATTGGTATAATTTAGTCTGTCTTTTTAATAAAATAAAAAAACGAGAAATAGCTTATGCGATTTCTCGTTTTTATTTGTCTGTCATTCTACTGCCAGCCAGTGCTCGGTGAGATTAATGTTTCTTTTTGGCTTTCTTTTTAGCTGGGTACACTTTAACCAGCTTGATTTTGTTTTCCGCCATTTCAATCAATTCCATCTTATGGCCGGCAATATCAAGGCTAAGATAGCTCTCTGGTATATCTTGCAGGTGCTCTAACAATAAACCGTTTAAGGTTCGAGCATCGGTGGGTAATTTCCAGTTTAAGCCTTTATTGATATCGCGAATATTAGCGCTGCCTTCCATCAAATAGCTACCATCACTTTGTGGGGTGATTTCCTCCGCTAAGCTTGGAGACATTGAGGTGGTAAACTCACCAACAATCTCTTCTAAAATATCTTCTAAAGTAATAAGACCAATAATGTCGCCATATTCATCGACGATCATGCCAATACGTTCTTTATTTCGCTGGAATTTTAAGAGTTGAACATTCAGTGGTGTGGCTTCAGGAATGAAATACACTTCATCGGCTGCGCGTAATAGGGTTTCTTTATTGAATTCATTTTTTTCAAGCATCAAACGGTAAGCTTGGCGCAGGCGTAGCATCCCCACTACTTCATCAATTTGATCTCGATATAGCACGACGCGACCATGGGCGGAGTGAGTCAGCTGGCGTACAATTGATTTCCAGTCATCATTGATATCGATACCGGTTATTTCGTTACGTGGCACCATGATATCGTTTACGGTGACATGTTCTAAATCCAAAATAGAAATTAGCATATCTTGGTGACGACGAGGGATCAGGCTGCCGGCTTCATTGACCACCGTACGCAATTCGTCGGAGCTTAGTTGCTCACCCGCCGATTCTTCAGGTTTAACCCCTAGCATACGCAGTAAACCATTGGTAATGAGATTGACAAAGATAACCAATGGGGCCATAAGCTTCATCAATATACGCAGAATAAGGCTACTCGCGTAGGACACTTTTTCTGGATACAAAGCGGCTAAGGTTTTCGGCGTCACTTCAGCAAATACTAGAATCACTAAGGTCAATACACCAGTGGCAATCGCCACGCCGTAGTCACCATACAAACGCATACCAATAATTGTGGCAATGGCAGAGGCCAAGATATTAACTAGGTTATTACCAATTAAGATAAGACCAATCAGGCGATCAGGACGTGATAATAATGCTTCAACACGTTTTGCCCCTTTATGGCCTTGGTTGGCTAAATGGCGTAAGCGATAGCGGTTGAGTGACATCATGCCGGTTTCTGAACTCGAGAAATAGGCGGAAATTAGAATCAGTATTGCCAGTAGAGCAAACAGCAGCCCCGTTGATATATCACCCAAACTTAGGTTTTCCTTTGGTAGTTAAACGTTAGTGGCATTTAATATTTATATGCCGTTAGTAGAGAATAGACAGTTATGACGAAATCTAAAATTGATGTCAACTGTATCGGATATTGGATTGCAATTAATTAGTTTAAAATTATTTCACGCACAAAGCGACTACCGAAATAGGCAAGAGTCAGTAATGTGGTTCCGCTAATTGACAGCCACAACACTTTTTTACCGCGCCAACCTTGACGATAATGCCCCCACAATAAAATGCAATACAGTACCCAAGCAATAAAAGACAGCACCGCTTTGTGGGCATTTTCAGGGTCAAACATCTCTTTAATATAGATAGCGCCAGTTAATAGTGTTGCAGTGAGTAACAGCGTACCAATTAAGATGATTTTAAATAGGTGCCTTTCAACCATCATCAGTGGCGGTAGGTTAGGGTTAATGGTTAAGGCTTTCTTTGCTTTAAGTTTATGATCAAGCCAAGCCAATTGCAGGGCATATAAAGCGCCAATAGATAAGGTGGAATAAGCAAAAAGTGCAATCGTAATATGAAGGAGTAATTCTACTTTGCCATCGAAATGGGTCAAGAAGGTGCTAGGTAGAAAAGTAGCGGCTAAGAGGTTTATCACCGCAAAGCTATATACTACTGGCAGCAAAAACCATAAACGAGTTTTTAGCATAGCCAAGCTCAGCGTGAGGCATACAATAAAGCTAATTAATGAGGCGACATTGAGAATACTGAAATTCTGCCCATAAGGATTTAAAATAAGATCACTGAGTAACCAGCCGTGAGTGGTTATCGCTAGCGCCGCTAAAACGAAGACCAGTTTGATTTTGATGCCAGTACTCTGTACCAATCCAGGTATAATCATGCTAATTGCCGAGCAATATAAGAGTGCTGCAATAATTGAAAGCAAGTGTTCCATAGTTCTCATTTTTTGATTGAATATGGATTGATTATAACCCTCTCTTGAAGCTAGAGCCATCAATGCTTTTAGTTGGTGAGTAAAATTTGGTCTGAACCTCATTGTGGTGGTAATAATCAGGACAACCCGCGCCATTGATAAAAAATAAAGCCAATATTTAAAGAAAAGCCTCCCCGCAATAGAAAATTCAGTGAAAGATAAACGCTCACTCGCTATACTGTGGCAATATTGTGACATTGAGCCATTTGTGGCAACCATACCTTGTCAATCAAAGGTACAGGATTTTAGGTTTAACTATGTTTGATAATTTAACGGAACGACTATCCAGTACGCTGAAAAACATCAGCGGTAAAGGTCGACTAACAGAAGATAATATTAAAGAAACGCTGCGTGAAGTTCGCATGGCGTTACTTGAAGCTGACGTAGCATTACCGGTTGTACGTGACTTTATAAAGCAAATTAAAGAACGTGCGGTTGGAATTGAAGTTTCTAAATCACTGACTCCAGGGCAAGAGTTCATCAAGATCGTACAAGCCGAACTTGAATCTGTCATGGGTGAATCAAATGAAGCGCTAAATCTTGCCGCGCAGCCGCCAGCTGTGATTTTAATGGCCGGTTTACAAGGTGCGGGTAAAACCACCAGTGTTGGTAAGTTGGCAAAATTATTAACCGAGCGTGATAAGAAAAAAGTCTTAGTCGTTTCTGCCGATGTTTACCGCCCTGCGGCGATCAAACAGCTTGAAATGTTAGCCACCGAAGTTGGCACCGACTTCTTCCCATCGAGCGCCGATCAAAAGCCGATTGATATTGCCAATGCTGCGATCGATCACGCCAAGAAGAAATTCTATGATGTTGTGATCCTCGATACTGCCGGTCGCTTAGCCATCGATGAAGAAATGATGGGTGAGATCAAAGCGCTGCATAATGCGATTACGCCAGTCGAAACCTTGTTCGTGGTTGATGCCATGACAGGTCAAGATGCAGCCAATACCGCGAAAGCCTTTGGTGATACGCTGCCATTAACCGGTGTTATCTTGACCAAAGTCGATGGTGATGCGCGTGGTGGTGCGGCATTATCAGTTCGCCATGTCACGGGTAAGCCGATTAAATTCTTAGGTGTTGGCGAAAAAACCGATGCACTAGAAGCATTCCACCCTGAGCGTGTTGCTTCTCGTATTTTAGGCATGGGTGATGTTCTTTCTTTAATTGAAGATTTAGAAAAGAATGTTGATAAAGCCAAAGCAGAAAAAATGGCTAAGAAGTTCAAGCAGAAGAAAGGCTTCGACCTAGAAGATTTTCGTGAGCAGCTTGGACAAATGCAAAACATGGGCGGCATGGCTGGCATGATGAATAAACTGCCAGGCATGGGTAACTTACCGGCCAACGTAAAAGATAAAGTCGATGACAAAATGTTCAGTCAAATGGAAGCGATGATCAGCTCCATGACGATGAAAGAACGCCAGCACCCTGAGCTTATCAAAGGCTCACGCAAAAAACGTATTGCAGCGGGTTCTGGTACTCAAGTGCAAGATGTAAACCGTATGCTGAAACAATTCACCCAAATGCAGAAAATGATGAAAAAAATGCAAAAAGGTGGCATGAAAGGCATGATGCGCGGAATGCAAGGCATGATGGGTGGCGGTGGAATGGGCGGCATGGGTGGTTTTGGTCGCTAGAATCGAGTACAAATAAGCGGTTCACAATAACGTGAAGCCCATCACAAACAATGATTTAATCACGAAATCATAGAAAGATATCTAAAGCCCTTGCATTGACACTCAATAAGAGTAAAATTCGGGGGCTTTATTTTGGCACGAGGCCCCAAGTCATTTTTTAGTTTACCAGTGCGTTTATCGCTCTAAGGGAACTAAAAGACATTGTTTGGGGCTAATTTATTTTTTGAGAAAGCAAAAAGAGGACGATATGGTTACCATTCGTTTGGCACGTCACGGCGCGAAAAAACGCCCATTTTACCAAGTTGTTGTAGCAGACAGCCGTTTTGTATCAACTGGCCGTTACATTGAAAACGTAGGTTTCTTCAACCCTACGGCTCAAGGTCAAGAAGAAGGTCTTCGTTTAGACCTAGATCGCGTAAACCATTGGGTTGGTCAAGGCGCATCTTTATCTGACCGTGTTGCTAAACTAGTTAAAGACGCTCAAAAAGCGGCTTAATACTAATTTAATGCACACAAAATTAAGTTGTTTGGTGAAAGGTAAAAACAATGAGTGAACAAAAAAACGAAAAAATTGTTGTAGGTAAGCTTGGTTCTTCTTACGGCATTCGTGGTTGGCTTAAAGTTTTTTCCTATACCGACAACGGCGAAAGTATTTTTGATTATGCACCTTGGTTTATTAACCAAAAGGGAAAAATAGTCGAGCTTAACGTTGAAAGCTGGAAGCGTCATAACAGTGGTTATGTTTGCAAACTAGCGGGTGTCGATGTGCGTGAAGATGCACAACCGTATGCCAACGTTGAAATCCTAATTGACCCTGTTGTATTACCAGCCCTGTCAGAAGAAGAATTCTACTGGCGTGAATTGTTTGGCATGCAAGTTTACACCACTAAAGGTTACCACCTTGGTGAGGTCACAGACCTAATGGAAACGGGCTCAAACGATGTATTGGTAGTCAAAGCTAATCTTAAAGATGCCTTTGGCCAAAAGGAACGATTAATCCCGTACCTTGAAGAGCAAGTGATCAAAAATGTTGATCGCGAAGCTCAACGGATCGAAGTTGACTGGGATCCTGGATTCTAAATACCTAAGCAGAAGAAGCGAGTAACGCTATGTGGATTGGCATAATTAGCCTGTTTCCCGACATGTTCCGAGCAGTTTCTGACTTTGGTGTTACAGGTCAAGCGGTAAAAAAAGGTCTTTTATCATTAAATGTTTGGAATCCTCGCGATTTCACTCATGATAAACATCACACTGTTGATGACAGACCTTACGGTGGTGGTCCTGGCATGTTAATGATGGTTCAGCCTTTGCGCGATGCTATCGAAACCGCCAAACAAGCCTCACCGAAAAAGGCGAAAGTGATTTATCTCTCTCCTCAAGGTCGAAAACTCGATCAACAAGGAGTCGAAGAGTTGGCAACAAACGAGAATCTGATTTTTATTTGTGGCCGCTACGAAGGGGTAGATGAACGCATTATTCAATCTTATGTTGACGAAGAATGGTCAATTGGGGATTTTGTAATGACGGGCGGGGAAATCCCAGCCATGACGTTAATTGATTCTGTTTCTCGGTTTGTTCCGGGGGTACTTGGAGATTTTGCGTCGGCAGAAGAAGATTCTTTTGCTAATGGCTTGTTGGATTGCCCACACTATACACGTCCTGATGTATTAGACGGACAAGAGGTGCCTTTGGTACTGAAGTCGGGAAATCATGAGGAAATTCGTCGCTGGCGATTAAAACAATCGCTGGGCCGTACTTGGCTGAGAAGACCAGAGCTTCTGGAAAACCTAGCTCTGACTGACGAACAGGAACAATTGCTGGGGCAGTTCATTAAAGAGCAATCACTTGTTAAAGAGTGAAAGTAAACCAATGAAAGGCAAAGCAATAACCTATTATATTTAGTATCAGTTTAATCTAGGATATAGAAAAATGAGTAATATCATTAAAGCTCTTGAAGATGAGCAACTAAAACAAGACATCCCTGCATTCGCACCTGGTGATACAGTTGTGGTTCAGGTTAAAGTTAAAGAAGGCGACCGTGAGCGTCTACAAGCATTTGAAGGCGTAGTTATCGCTAAGCGTAACCGTGGTCTTCACTCTGCATTCACAGTTCGTAAAATCTCGAACGGTGAAGGTGTTGAGCGTGCTTTCCAAACTCACTCTCCAATTGTTAGTAGCATTGAAGTTAAACGTCGTGGTGCAGTACGTCGTGCCAAGTTGTACTACCTACGTGAGCGTTCTGGTAAGTCAGCTCGTATCAAAGAGAAGTTGACTAAAAAGTAACGCGCTTTGCGTTCTAATAAATAAAACGGGTCCCATCTGGGGCCCGTTTTTTTTTGCTTTTCATCTATTATCAAACAGGCTACATTGCCAACATACTTTAGATAAAGCTAATCAAGGGAGAGACACATCATGGTTCGTATTGCTATCGCAGGTGCCGCTGGTCGAATGGGACGTAACTTAGTTAAAGCCACTCATATTAACCCAGCCGCTCAAGTTGGTGCCGGATCGGAAAGAGCAGAGTCATCACTGATCGGGGTTGATATTGGCGAACTATGCAGTGAAAGTAAATTTGATGTGGTATTAGTGGACGATCTTGCTAATGCGATTGAACAGTTTGATGTAATTGTCGATTTTACCGCCCCAGTGAGCACGCTTGCCAATATTGAGTTATGTAAACAACATGGCAAAAAGATAGTGATTGGCACTACCGGTTTCTCTGAACAAGAAAAACAAATCATTGCTCAAGCCGCCCAACAGGTCGCGATCGTGATGGCACCAAACTACAGCGTTGGCGTTAATGTTATGTTCAAATTACTTGAGCAAGCCGCCAAAGTAATGGGGGATTATTGTGATATCGAAATTGTGGAAGCGCATCATCGCCACAAAGTAGATGCACCATCCGGCACCGCTTTAGGAATGGGCGAAGCAATTGCCGGTGCGATGGGCAATAATTTAAGTGATGTCGCGGTTTATGCGCGCGAAGGGATCACCGGAGAGCGTACAAAAGATGAGATCGGTTTTGCCACACTGCGCGCCGGAGATATTGTGGGTGAGCACACCGCCATGTTTGCTGATATTGGTGAGCGATTGGAGATCACCCATAAAGCCAGTGACCGTATGACCTTTGCCAATGGCGCGATTAAAGCCGCGGTTTGGTTAAATCAAAAGACGTCCGGTTTTTATAACATGCAAGATGTACTGGGATTAAGCGAATCGTAAGTCACTTTATTCGCTTATTGGTAACCAAAAAGCAAACGATTTGGTAAACGATTGCATAAAAAGTGAATTTTGAGCAAATATTCACTTTTTACACGCACCTTGCAGCAAATAAATGATGCCAGAACCTAAACTAATTGGTTTTGGCATTTTCATTTGGTGGGTTTATTGGGCTAATCTAGCTTGGTTTGGTGCTTATTATGCTTACTTTAGGTTGTTTTTGTTATGTAACCTTTATTTTTATTACTAAATGCGCATTTTTTTCACCTAAACTGTCGATCAGATTGTTAGCAAGGTGGTCGAACACTGAATAAACAATAACGCTTAGTAAGTGACTATAAAATGGCTAATAATGACAGTTAAAGATGGAATTTTACCGTGTTAGAAAAATTTAATCGCTAAACCGTCTCAAACAAGTACTTTCTTTTTTGGTTGATGTTGACAGCTTAGCTTCACATCTCTAGAATAGCGCCAATTTATCTAAATTCCTTAATTGGGGTATTTAGTAAGAAGAAAGCGAAAGCTTATGTATTTATTTTGAATATTTATTCTGGAGGTTGTCTTGAATAATTCAGCACTGTTAGTCCTAGAAGATGGGACAGTGTTCCGCGGTCAATCCATTGGAGCAGATGGTTCAGCCGTTGGCGAAGTTGTTTTTAATACCTCGATGACGGGGTATCAAGAAATTCTCACTGATCCTTCTTATTCGCAGCAAATTGTTACCCTTACTTACCCCCATATTGGCAACACCGGAACTAACTCAGAAGATGAAGAATCTTCAGCAATTCATGCTCAAGGCTTAGTTATCCGTGATCTTCCGCTAATGGCTTCCAACTTCCGCAGTGAACAAACTCTCTCTGATTATCTTAAATCTCAAAATATTGTCGGTATCGCTGATATTGATACGCGTAAATTAACGCGTATTCTACGTGAGAAAGGTGCTCAAAATGCTTGCATCGTATGTGCTAAAAACGGCAATTTTGATGAAGCTCTGGCACTGGCGAAAGCGAAAGAATTCCCAGGCCTTAAAGGTATGGACTTAGCCAAAGTGGTGTCAACCAAAGAAGCGTATTCTTGGAAACAAGGTTCTTGGACTCTAACCGGTGGTTTGCCTGAAGCAAAAGCCGATTCAGAATTGCCTTTCCATGTTGTGGCTTACGATTTTGGCGCAAAACGCAATATTCTGCGCATGTTAGTTGACCGTGGTTGTCGCTTAACTGTGGTACCCGCTGAAACTTCAGCTGAAGAGGTCTTAGCGTTAAATCCTGATGGTATCTTTTTATCAAATGGCCCTGGTGACCCTGAACCTTGTACTTACGCGATTGAAGCGACCAAGGTTTTCTTAGATAAAGGTTTACCTATCTTTGGTATTTGCTTGGGGCATCAAATCCTAGCATTAGCTTCTGGTGCGAAAACCATCAAAATGAAATTTGGTCATCATGGTGCAAATCACCCAGTAAAAGACATTGATCGAGATGTGGTGATGATCACTTCTCAAAACCATGGCTTTGCCGCTGATGAAGCTACTTTACCAGCCACTTTGCGCGCCACGCATAAATCATTATTTGATGGTTCGTTGCAAGGTATTCACCGCACGGACAAACCAGCGTTTAGCTTCCAAGGTCACCCAGAAGCAAGCCCAGGTCCACACGATGCGGCGCCGCTGTTTAATCACTTCATCGATCTTATAAAATCACACAAGCAAGCTTAATTCGGAGTAGTAGCAATGCCAAAACGTACTGACATTAAAAGTGTTCTGATTTTAGGTGCTGGCCCAATCGTTATCGGCCAAGCCTGTGAATTTGATTACTCTGGCGCACAAGCTTGTAAAGCACTGCGTGAAGAAGGCTACCGAGTCATTCTGGTGAACTCGAACCCTGCCACTATTATGACCGACCCTGAAATGGCCGATGCAACTTATATCGAGCCAATTCACTGGGAAGTGGTTCGTAACATTATTGAAAAAGAGCGTCCAGATGCCGTTCTGCCTACCATGGGCGGACAAACGGCATTGAACTGTGCGCTTGATCTTGAAAAGCACGGCGTACTTGAAGAGTTCGGTGTGGAAATGATTGGCGCAACGGCCGATGCGATTGATAAAGCGGAAGACCGCTCTCGTTTTGATAAAGCGATGAAATCCATTGGTCTTGAATGTCCACGTGCCGATACGGCAAAAACCATGGAAGAAGCTTACAAAGTTCAAGAAATGGTTGGCTATCCGTGCATCATCCGTCCTTCATTTACTATGGGCGGAACGGGTGGTGGTATCGCCTACAATAAAGAAGAATTTGAAGAGATTTGTCGCCGTGGTTTAGACTTATCGCCAACCAATGAATTGCTGATCGATGAGTCTTTAATTGGTTGGAAAGAATACGAAATGGAAGTGGTACGCGATAAAGCAGACAACTGCATCATCGTTTGTACCATTGAAAACTTCGATGCGATGGGCATTCATACCGGTGACTCAATTACTGTCGCTCCGGCGCAAACGCTAACCGATAAAGAATTCCAATTAATGCGTAACGCGTCTTTAGCGGTGTTACGTGAAATTGGGGTTGAAACTGGTGGTTCTAACGTTCAGTTTGGTATTAACCCTGAAGATGGCCGCATGGTTATCATCGAAATGAACCCACGCGTATCTCGTTCTTCGGCATTAGCATCAAAAGCGACCGGTTTCCCGATTGCTAAAATCGCCGCCAAATTGGCGATTGGTTACACCCTTGATGAACTGATGAATGACATCACCGGCGGCGCGACTCCAGCTTCATTTGAACCTACCATCGATTACGTTGTGACTAAGATCCCTCGTTTCAACTTTGAGAAATTTGCTGGCTCTAATGACCGTCTAACCACTCAAATGAAGTCAGTGGGTGAAGTGATGGCGATTGGTCGTAACCAACAAGAATCACTGCAAAAAGCATTACGTGGCCTAGAAGTGGGTCGCAATGGTTTTGATGAAATGGTTGATTTAGATGCCCCTGATGCATTAACTAAAATCCGCCAAGAACTGAAAGAAGCTGGTTGTGACCGTATTTGGTACATCGCCGATGCTTTCCGTGCTGGTATGTCGGTTGACGGCGTATTCAACTTAACCAACGTTGATCGCTGGTTCTTAGTTCAAATTGAAGATTTAGTGCTACTTGAAAACAAAGTAAAAGCTGGTGGTTTTGCGGGTTTAAATGAAGATGTGCTACGCAACTTAAAACGCAAAGGTTTTGCCGATGCGCGTCTAGCGACAATTTTAGGTGTGGCTGAAAGTGAAATTCGTCGCGCTCGTGACCAATATGATATTCACCCAGTGTACAAGCGTGTTGATACTTGCGCGGCTGAATTCTCATCAGATACGGCTTACATGTACTCATCGTACGATGAAGAATGTGAAGCCAACCCAACCGATCGTGACAAGATCATGATTTTGGGTGGTGGTCCAAACCGTATTGGCCAAGGTATTGAATTTGATTACTGCTGTGTTCATGCGTCACTAGCATTACGTGAAGACGGTTACGAAACCATCATGGTGAACTGTAACCCTGAAACCGTATCAACCGATTACGATACTTCAGACCGTTTATACTTCGAACCCGTTACATTGGAAGATGTACTCGAAATCGTTCGCATTGAAAAGCCAAAAGGTGTGATTGTTCAATACGGTGGTCAAACACCACTTAAATTGGCTCGCGCTTTAGAAGCGGCTGGCGTGCCTGTGATTGGTACCAGTCCTGATGCGATTGACCGCGCCGAAGACCGTGAACGTTTCCAGACGGCTGTTGACCGTTTAGAGTTATTGCAACCACAAAACGCAACGGTAACAACCATGGAACAAGCGATTGAGAAGTCGCGTGAAATTGGTTATCCGTTAGTGGTTCGTCCATCTTATGTTCTAGGTGGCCGTGCGATGGAAATCGTTTATGATGAGCAAGACTTACGTCGCTACTTTAATGAAGCGGTGAGCGTATCGAATGAGTCTCCGGTTCTACTGGATTTGTTCTTAGATGATGCAGTAGAAGTGGATGTAGATGCCATTTGTGATGGTGAGCAAGTGGTCATTGCTGGCATCATGGAGCACATCGAGCAAGCGGGGGTTCACTCTGGTGACTCAGCCTGTTCTCTACCAGCTTATACTTTAAGCAAAGAAATTCAAGATGTGATGCGTGAGCAAGTTGAGAAACTGGCGTTCGAGCTTGGTGTTCGCGGCTTAATGAATACTCAGTTTGCGGTTAAAGACAACAAGGTGTACTTGATTGAAGTGAACCCACGTGCAGCCCGTACGGTTCCATTTGTGTCAAAAGCAACCGGCGCTCCAGTGGCGAAAATTGCCGCACGAGTGATGGCTGGGCAGTCTCTAGCAGCACAAGGCTTTACGAAAGAGATTATTCCACCGTACTTCTCAGTTAAAGAAGTGGTGCTACCGTTCAATAAATTCCCAGGTGTGGATCCGCTGTTAGGCCCAGAAATGCGCTCAACTGGTGAAGTGATGGGTGTTGGTAAAACCTTCGCTCAAGCGTTTGCTAAAGCCGAGCTTGGCATTGGTAATATTTACCCTGAAGGTGGTCGTGCGCTGCTTTCTGTGCGCGAAGAAGACAAAAAACGTGTGGTTGAAGTGGCTAAGCAGTTAATCGAACTTGGTTACCAACTTGATGCCACTCACGGTACCGCGGTTGTTCTAGGTGAAGCGGGCATTAACCCTCGCTTGGTGAATAAAGTGCATGAAGGTCGCCCTCATATTCTTGACCGTATTAAGAATAATGAATACACCTACATCATTAACACTGCAGCAGGTCGTCAAGCAATTGAAGATTCTAAAGTTCTACGCCGTGGCGCACTGCAAGAAAAAGTGAATTACACCACCACTTTGAACGCCGCATTTGCCACTTGTATGGCGCACAGTGAAGATAACCGCAAAACAGTGACTTCATTACAAGAGTTGCATCAGCAAGTGAGTGAATCACTAGCGTAATGATCTAAACTCCCATAATAAAAGGCTACCGAGTGATAAATTCGGTAGCCTTTTTTGCGTCCGCAGATCATTAATTTTCTAATCAATATTATTCATTATGAAAAGACGTTTAAACCATCCATGGGCACTTGGAAAAGGTCGTCAATGGCCTTTTATACTTTTCGCTGCATCCAATCTTTATCGGTCATAAAGTTACTGGAGTGGGATAATTAATTACCTTGCACTTGCTCAATCATGCCTTGGTAGAACGAACGCTCAAATGTTGTGAGTGGCGGCGTCCCTTTTTGCTCTGGATCTGGGTAATAATCGGTTACCAGTTGCACAAAGGTGGTACTCGGTTTACCGTTTTTATCCAGCACAAATCCAGCCATATTATGGGTGGCAAATAACGACCCACTTTTGGCGATGATATTGCCTTTGACCGGATCTTTACGCATGCTCTGGCGGTATTGCAAGGTGCCATTAATACCCGAGGTCGGCATTAATGAAATAATATTTAACTCGTTATCATGAGCTTTAATGTAATTCAGTACCGCCAGAAGCTGAGTTGGCGTAACACGATTATTACGTGATAAGCCCGAACCATCTTCTAATATTGCGCCAGTTAAATCGATATTGGCTTGCTGTTTTAAGATCCGTTTGATCGCTTCGGTACCATTTCTAAATGAACCTGCTTGCTTGAAATAATGCGCGCCAATCGCTTTGGATAAATTATTGGCGTACAAGTTATCTGAGCGTTTAAGCATGTGAGCTAACAACACTGGTAGAGGTTTAGATTGATGCTCGGCAAGGATATCACCGCTTGCTTGAGGCTCGGTAGCCAGCTTAATTTTGCCATTAAAACCAATGTTATTTTTAACCAATAATTGCTTTAACACTGCCGCACTATATCGAAATGGATTTTGAACGGCGAAATTAAGCGGTAGCGGTTTGTCTTGCTTGGCTAAACAACCGGAAAGTTGGTATTGATTATTAATGTTGGCAGATAAATCGAGATCGCAATATTGCTCTTTTTGCTGTTCAGATGTGACCGCTTTTGCCACTGTGGTGACTGATACTGGTTGGTGTTTGGGTGTGAACACACGGGTTGAGCCATCGGCATTGGTATAAATTGACGCCATCACACAGTTACCATTTAAGGTGATCGCACTTGATACGGTGCTGTAACACACTCCCAATATATCCCATGGCCAGCCAACCCCTTTCTCGTAGCCAGTAAACGTGCTTTGGTCGAGAATAATATCGCCCTTAATACTGGTGATTTTACTGTCTTGTAATAGTGAGCTGAGATCTTGGCTAGTAAAACTAGGATCACCGTTAAAACGCACGATAATATCGTCATTGTGACGCGCCAGTGTGGTTTTAAAGGTAAAGTCATCACCCAGTTCGAACTTGGCCGCTAAGGTGGTGACAAGCTTTAAGGTGCTGGCGGGTGGGAATAACTGTTCAGCTTTGCTGCTGGTGGTTTTTCCTTGGCTCGGCTGAACTATAATGCCAATTTGAGTGCCTGCGGGTAGGGCTTTTTGACTGGGAAGTGTTTGGCTAAAACTGGCCACGGAAAGTAAAAGGCTACTGAAGGCGAGAGTGGATAACAGTGTGGTGTGGCGCATAACGACATCCTTTAAGTACACAGAGCAGCGGGTAAAACAACAACAGCCAGTATAAACAAAAACACCGACTGATATCAGTAGGTGTTTGAAATATTGATAAAATTCTAAATCAATATTGTTTATTTTGAAAAGACGTTTGAGCCATCCGTGGGCACTTGAAAAAGAACATCCTTATTCCTTTGACACTTTTCGTTATCAACAATATGGATAGAAAGCTTGTAGTTCGAATTGGAATTAAAAATCGTAACGCATGCCTAGTGCGATATCATCTTCCGCTTCCACGTAGCTAACCCCATGTCCCGAGCTTAATAAATTGAAATTATAAGAGGCATAAGCACGAAAATTAGGCACGAAATAATAACTGACATCAAAGGCCAGATCGCTGACATCGCCAGCATGGGAGCCAATACCGCTATCATCGGTGTCCATATCTAAATTATTGTATGTGGCAGTGAAGACGGTTTTTCCTAAGGTGTAGGAGGTAGCAAATTCATAACCTAAACTGTCGTATGCGTCGAGCGTCGCCGGATAGAGTAAGGTAGAGAGATATTTATCGCCTTTAACTACGTTAGTGGCAATGTACCAATCATTTAAGGTGTATGACGCAGTTAACATGGCTTCATTTTCATCGGCTTGATCGGCGTAACCTGCGCCCAACATAACGCCGGTATCACCAAGGGTATAGGTAACTGAGACCGAATAACCATCTTGGTCATTGTCGATCATTTTATTATCTTCAGGATTGAGCTTATTTTCTTGCACGCTGCTATCGGCAAAGCGGTAAGAGGCTTTTAAAATATAGTGATCATATTGACCTTGGTAAGTCAGCATGTTGTCGGTGCGGTCGGCGACCGAAATCTTATAAGCAGCATTATTGCCGTGATAGGCCATGATGTCGGTAAAATCGGTTAAGATCCCCAGTGCACCATCATTCTCGCCATAAGTTACTTCACCAAAGTTACCGCCTAATCCAGCATAAGCGTAGCGGGTATTGAACGTTCCACCACCGTCATCGTTACTGATATCAGTGCCACCATTTTGACTGGTTTGAAATTCACCTTCCCAATCTCCGATTGCATACATGCTGCTATTGATCATGGTCTTACCCATAATATTCATGCGAATTCGACTTTGATCGTCAACTTTACCATCGATGATTTGCATGCGAGCTTCGGCGCGACCGGTTAATGACACACTGGCAGCATCGGTTTTATATATATCGGCCGCAGAAGTCAGCAAGGGGATAGAGGTAAGTAAACCGCCGATTATTGTCAATAAGGTAGATGTTATTTTCATGAAATTCCGTTTCAAGTGTCGTTTTTACAAGTATGATTTTTATAAGTTAATCATAGCGGTTATGGAGTAAGAAGTAATGGTGCAGGTTAATATTGTTGGGCGCAAGGCATAAAAAAACGCCCACTGAAAATCAGTAGGCGTTCAATTTATTAATCTAAGATCTCAATAAGAGCGTTAGATTAGAATGCGTAACGGAAACCAACTTGGAATTCATCATCAGTTTGTGAGTTTGTTGCAGCATCACTGTCTGATAATAAGTTGAAGTTGTATGCACCGTATACTGTTGCATTACCGAAGTAACGAGCGTACTCAATCGCAACATTGTTTAGATTAAGAGCATCAAATGAATCTTCGTCAGCATTGTAGTAGTTGTATGTCATGTTTACGTTGTTATCACCAAAGGTGTATCCAGCGTAAGCATCGGCAGCATTGAAATCAGATTCGTGGTTAGAACCGTTTTTAGTCGAAACAGTACCGCCTTCATAGGTGGCTGCTAAGTACAAACCGTTGTTTGAGTACTTAAGTGCTGCAGTGTAAGTGTTGTTGTCACCAGTACCAATTTGGTCATCGCCAGTAGAGTTAGCGTCAGATGATGCGTAACCAAGGCCGGCTTCTAATGAGTCAGTAAATGCGTAAGAAGCAATGATACCGTAACCGTCAGCATTTTGAGTGACTGGCGTGCCATCTGAATCAGAATCGGCCTGTACACTAGCTTGAATGGTTAGTTTGTCAGCGTTGAAAGCATAACGTAAAACGTTATTGGCACGGTCAGAAGTCGCTGCATTGTATTCATTGATGCTACCAGAGTACACTTCAGCCATATCGGTAAAGTTAGTTAGGTAAGTGAATGCATTATCTTGGTGACCGTAAGTTAACGTACCGTAAGTTTTTGACTGCACACCAACATACATGTAGCGAGTATTCGCCTGTACATCGTTAGCTACTGGATCTGCCTTTTCTGTTACTTCAAATTCAGTAAAACCAATAAAAGAAACATCTTCATTTAGTTCTTGCTCACCGCCAATATTTAGACGAACACGTGATTTATCTTCAAATTTATTATCGTCAGCATCTGATTTGTTTGCATCAGAAAAGTTTGCACGAACTTCAACACGTCCACCCATGCTTAGAGTTGAAGTGTCGTCTTTATAAATAGTTGCTGCTGATGCGACTGAAGATACTGCTGCAGCGGCCACTGCTAAAGCAATTAGTGTCTTTTTCATTTGAATAATCCTAAGTGTTTTTCCATAAATTAAAGGAGCGCTCTGACTGGCTGCACTCTTTCCATTATTGTGCGTATAAATAATGCACGATAACCGCTATGTTTTAGCGTAGTGTATAAGCACCGAGATGCTTTACTAGTACATTTTTACTCTGAAAGCGCACTGAACGGATAGTCAAAAATTATAAAACTTAGTAAAAGATAGGCATTTCTAACTGGGTTTGTTGAATATTATGTGTCTAATGCTTTGTTTCTATAGGGTATTTAAAAAGTTCCGTTGAGAATGAATCTGGAGGTGTGTTTTAGTTTTTTTTATCTTTCTAATGGTTGAGGTTTGTTTTTTCTGTGCTGTTTTTAATCGCTCCGTTTTGATTTAGTGTTAACTGAACAGCAGTTAAACCACAAAGCAATGCTCGAATGTGAGTTTTCGCGTGACCTTGCTAATAACTTTAACTACACTGTGAAAACTTAATATCAAATTAACCACTACCTACTCAGCAACTTCGTTGAGTGGGGTTTTATTGTCTAAGCTATTTAGTCTCCAAACTATCTAGTTTCCAAGCTTTAGCGATGGAGTGAGATATATCATGGAAAAAGTGCCAATGACTGCGAGCGGTGAACAAGCTCTGAAAGTCGAATTAGAATTATTACTAAAACGTCGCCCTCTTATTTCACAAGCAATTGCAGAAGCGCGCGAATTAGGTGACTTAAAAGAAAATGCTGAATATCATGCCGCGCGTGAAGAGCAAGGTATTTGTGAAGCGCAGATCCGCGACATCGAATACAAACTGTCGGTTGCACAAGTGATTGATGTCAGCAAAATGGATAACACAGGCAAAGTGATCTTTGGGACCACTGTGACGTTATTGGATATGGACACGGATAAAGAAGTGAAATATCAAATCGTCGGTGATGATGAAGCGAACATTAAACTGGGTAAAATTTCAGTCAGTTCACCAATTGCCCGTGGTTTAATCGGTAAGATGGATGGCGATGAAGTTGTGATCTCAACCCCCGGTGGTGATAAAGATCTTGAAATTATTGCAGTCGATTACATTTAATTTTTTTATTAGTGTAAATATCTGTAAAAGAATCAAATAAAAAAGGCCACATCAACTGTGGCCTTTTTTGTTCCTTTTTATCTGAATATCCGTTACTTACGTGGGATCTCGATTTTACGTTGTTCAGATTGACGGAATAAAACCAGTACTTTACCGATAGTTTGTACTTTTTCTGCTTTTGTTTCTCGAACAATCGCGTCTATAATCAATTGCTTAGTTTCTCTGTCTTCAGAGGCTACTTTGATTTTGATTAGCTCATGATGGTTAAGAGCAAGTTCAATTTCTGCAAGAACAGCTTCAGTTAATCCATTTGCGCCCATTAGCACTACAGGTTTTAAACTGTGAGCTAGTCCTTTTAAGTGCTGCTTTTGTTTGGTGCTTAGATTCATTGTTCGGCCATTTTTTGTTGTGTTAGGGTTGAAAAGTTCTATTTTAACGCCATCTATTCGGGAAGACTATCTATTCTGAATAGTTTCTGTCGATATCGCGTTCTTTTTACCGATAAATAGAAGCCGTTTGTTAAGTATTAGGGTTAAAATGAGTAAGAAAAAAGTGTCCGCAAGCTCGGGCCGTTGGTTGCAAGAGCACTTTGGTGATAAATATGTCGCTGAAGCGCAGAAAAAAGGTTACCGCTCGCGAGCTATCTTTAAAATTGAAGAGATTCAAGATAAAGATAAATTAATCAAACCGGGAATGACGGTGGTCGATTTAGGCGCAGCGCCTGGTGGTTGGTCACAATATGCGGTTGGTGTTGTGGGGGATTCAGGCCAAGTCATAGCTTGTGACATTTTATCTATGGATTCAATTGCTGGGGTCAGTTTCTTGCAGGGTGACTTCCGTGAAGATGCTGTACTAGAAGCGTTATTAGAGCGTATTCAGCCTGATATGGTCGATGTGGTGATGTCTGATATGGCGCCCAATATGAGCGGAAATCAGGCGGTAGACCAGCCACGAGCGATGTATTTGGTCGAATTGGCATTGGATATGTGTCGACAAGTTCTAGCTCCTGATGGTAGCTTTGTCGTTAAGGTATTCCAAGGCGAAGGCTTTGATCAGTACGTTAAAGATGTAAGAGACATGTTTAAAAACGTAAAAATAAGAAAACCAGATTCTTCGCGTGCTCGTTCTCGTGAGGTATACATTGTGGCTACAGGCTATAAACTGTAGTACTCTATTTTTTTCAAATTAGTGAACCGAGAGGCTGACACCTTGAGTGACATGGCAAAAAATTTAATTTTATGGCTAGTAATCGCCGTAGTTTTGATGTCAGTTTTCCAGAGCTTTGGGCCTGGGGACAGTAACGGAAAAGCAATTGATTACACATCCTTTGTAAAAGACGTTGGTCAAGGCCAAGTCCGAGAAGCAAAGTTCAAGGATCAAGAAATTACCTTTGTCCGTACTGATAACTCTCGTAATGTGACGTACATGCCTGTGTACGATAACAAACTTCTTGATGATCTGATCAATGAGAACGTGAAAGTGACTGGTACGCCACCTGAGCAGCAAAGTCTGCTGAGTACTATCTTCATTTCTTGGTTCCCAATGATCTTACTGATTGGGGTGTGGATCTTCTTCATGCGCCAAATGCAAGGTGGCGGCGGCGGTGGTAAAGGCGCAATGTCATTTGGTAAGAGCAAAGCCCGCATGATGGGCGAAGACCAAATTAAAACAACCTTTGCTGATGTTGCCGGTTGTGACGAAGCAAAAGAAGACGTTAAAGAATTGGTGGATTACCTACGTGATCCAAGCCGTTTTCAAAAACTCGGTGGTAAGATCCCAACCGGTGTTTTGTTAGTCGGGCCTCCAGGTACCGGTAAAACATTGCTGGCGAAAGCCATTGCAGGTGAAGCAAAAGTACCATTCTTTACTATTTCGGGTTCTGACTTCGTTGAAATGTTTGTCGGTGTCGGTGCATCTCGTGTGCGTGACATGTTCGAGCAAGCAAAGAAAGCTTCACCATGTATTATCTTTATCGATGAAATCGATGCAGTCGGTCGTCAACGTGGCGCAGGTGTTGGTGGTGGTCACGATGAACGTGAGCAAACACTAAACCAAATGCTAGTTGAGATGGATGGCTTTGAAGGTAATGAAGGCGTGATCGTGATCGCAGCGACTAACCGTCCTGACGTACTGGATGCAGCCTTGTTGCGTCCTGGTCGTTTTGACCGTCAAGTTGTGGTTGGATTACCTGATGTTCGTGGTCGTGAGCAAATCTTAAAAGTTCACATGCGTAAAGTCCCTCTAGGTGACGGCATTGAACCTTCGTTGATTGCCCGTGGTACGCCAGGTTTCTCTGGTGCTGATTTGGCTAACTTAGTCAACGAAGCTGCATTATTTGCAGCCCGTGGTAATAAACGTAATGTGTCTATGGTCGAGTTTGAATTGGCTAAAGATAAGATCATGATGGGTGCAGAGCGCCGTTCAATGGTGTTAACCGAAGATACAAAAGCTTCAACTGCTTACCATGAAGCTGGACACGCGATTGTCGGACGTTTAGTCCCAGAACATGATCCGGTTTATAAAGTATCGATCATTCCACGTGGACGTGCGTTGGGTGTGACCATGTATCTACCAGAACAAGATCGCGTCAGCATGAATCGCCAGCACTTAGAGTCTATGATCTCTAGCTTATATGGCGGTCGTCTGGCTGAAGAACTGATTTATGGTGAAGATAAAGTCTCGACTGGCGCATCAAACGATATTGAACGTGCCACCGATATTGCCCGTAAAATGGTGACCCAATGGGGTTTCTCGGACAAACTTGGTCCACTTCTGTACGCAGAAGAAGAAGGTGAAGTCTTTATGGGACGCGGTATGTCTCAAGCCAAGCAAGTTTCTGATGAAACCGTACGTTTGATTGACCAAGAAATTAGAACCTTGATTGACCGTAACTACGACCGAGCTAAGCAGATCTTGGAAGATAATATGGATATCATGCATGCAATGAAAGATGCATTGATGAAATATGAAACCATTGATGCTGGTCAAATTGATGATTTGATGAATCGTAGCGAAACCATCCGTGCACCACAAGGATGGGGCGATGAGAGTCCTAAAGCAACAGCGGATAAACCATCAACCGCTAAACCTGATATCGATAAACAAGAGGCCGCGCCACAACAAGACGCGAAATCTTCAGACGAGTCAGATTCGGTAAAAGCAGAAGACGCAGAGGATGCCAATGAGGCTTCTGATGCAGACCAGCCAGAGTCAAAAGATAAAGACTCTTAAGTTAATGCTTAACCCATTAAAGCCCTGATACTGTCAGGGCTTTTTTCGATTTATACTCACGACAATAATCCTTTCCGTTTTTATAAAATGAATTCAGCCATGAAACTGATCTATAAAAATAAACAACTCGATTTAACCCAGCCTCAAATTATGGGCATCTTAAATGTCACTCCAGATTCTTTTTCTGATGGCGGTAAATTTAACCATCTTGACGCGGCGATTGAGCATGTTAAATCTATGCTTGCGGCGGGGGCGACGATCATCGATATTGGCGGCGAGTCCACCCGTCCGGGCGCGGCTGAAGTTTCTGTGGCAGATGAGTTAGCTCGTGTTATCCCATTGATAAAAGCGATCCGAGCTAACTTTGATGTGTGGATCTCACTTGATACCAATAAGACAGAGGTGATGGCGGCAGGCATTGACGCTGGAGTGGATATTATTAATGACATTCGCGCGCTACAAGATGATGGCGCGTTAGCGTTAATTGCACAAGCCAATATCCCCGTTTGTATTATGCACATGCAAGGCCAGCCGCGAACGATGCAGCACAACCCTGAATACCAAGATGTATTGCACGAGGTCTGTCACTTCTTAGAACAACGTATCGATAGCTGTTTAGAGGCCGGCATTGAGCGTGAGAATATTATTCTCGATCCTGGCTTTGGTTTTGGCAAAACAGTGGCGCATAATTACCATCTGCTTGCCAATCTGGAACAGTTTCATCAATTTGGTTTGCCCGTGCTCGCCGGAATGTCGCGTAAATCGATGATCTCAAAGTTATTAAATAAACCGACCTCTGAGTCTATGATTGGTAGCGTCGCGTGTGCCATACTTGCGGCACAACAAGGCGCGCAGATCATTAGAGTTCACGATGTAGCGGCCACACAAGATGCGCTTAAAGTATTAAAAGCAACACAATCAAATTTAAATTAGAGAGCATAGGTTTTTAATATAACGCCACATTCATCATGCTCTCAATATTCTTGCTGAAGAAGGGTAAACACATGTCTGAAAGAAAATATTTTGGTACCGATGGGGTACGTGGCAAAGTCGGCCAATTTCCAATTACACCGGATTTTATTTTAAAACTAGGTTGGGCGGCAGGGCGTGTATTAGCCAAGCAAGGCACCAAACAAGTGATTATTGGTAAAGATACTCGTATTTCGGGTTATATGCTTGAATCAGCATTAGAAGCTGGTCTTGCAGCCGCAGGCCTTCAAGCGACATTTTTAGGGCCGATGCCAACGCCAGCCGTTGCTTATCTTACCCAAACGTTTCGTGCAGAAGCGGGGATCGTGATTTCCGCTTCGCATAACCCGTACTACGACAACGGAATTAAATTCTTTTCCGCTGAAGGCACCAAACTGCCTGATGATATTGAGCTTGCCATTGAAGCTGAATTAGAAAAAGATATCGAATGCGTTGAGTCAGCCCAATTAGGTAAAGCCAAACGTCTGGTTGATGCGGCTGGTCGTTATATTGAATTTTGTAAAAGTACTTTCCCAAATGAGTTGAGCTTATCTAAACTTAAAATTGTGATCGATTGTGCTCATGGTGCGACTTATCATATTGCCCCTAGCGTGTTTAAAGAACTTGGCGCAGAAGTGATTGCAATAGGTTGCCAGCCAAATGGTTTAAATATCAATGACCAAGTTGGTGCCACTGATACTCTCGCTCTACAAGCTAAAGTGCTAGAAGAAAAAGCCGATTTAGGATTAGGATTTGATGGTGATGGCGACCGTATCATCATGGTGGATGAATTTGGTAATAAAGTCGATGGCGACCAAATAGCCTACATTATTGCTCGCGATGCGCTGCGCCGTGGAGAACTGAAAGGTGGCGTTGTTGGTACACTAATGACCAACCTTGGAATGGAAAATGGCCTAAAACAACTGGGTATTCCATTTGTGCGATCGAAAGTTGGCGACCGTTATGTAATGGAACAGCTGCTGGAAAAAGGCTGGAAGATTGGCGCTGAGAACTCTGGCCATGTCATTTTGTTGGATAAGGTGACCACCGGTGATGCCATTGTGGCGGCGCTGCAAGTCTTAGCCTCTGTAGTAGGCAGTGAATTATCATTGAACGCGTTAGCATCAGGTATGACGCTTTACCCACAAGTGCTCGAAAATATTCGCTTTGCGGGCAATAACGATCCACTAGACACTCAAGCGGTTAAAGATGCCGTCACGCAAGTTGAAGCACAATTGGGTGATAAAGGTCGGGTATTGTTACGCAAATCAGGCACTGAACCGCTTATCCGCGTGATGGTCGAAGGTGAAGACGCTGAATTAGTGAAAAACAGTGCGCTCGCTATTGCCGAGCAAGTGAAAAAAAGCTGCTAGAGTTTAATGCTGATAGGGTCAAAGTAACTAGAATCAGGCAATCAGAGTCAAACTAGCTACAATCAAACGATCGAGAACAATGCCGCTTGAGCAAATAAGGCGTGATTAAAATGTTACTCACGCCTTATTGTTTGCTGTTTATTGGTAGAGGTTATGTTGATTAATTTAGCTCAAAATTATGTTTTGCGAGTTTTTTGAGCGTTTGAGTCGGAAGTTGTGTGATTTTGTGATTTTTCGCTTGTCACTGCCTTAAGGTTTGGTTAGTATCACTGCGCCTCATTAGGGAGGTGCGTTGTTGTTGGTGTTGCCAACTCAACTCTGGAATTCAAACACATAGGTGGAAAAATGTTATTAAATGTTCTACTTGTGATTTATCTTGTCGCTTCACTTGGTGTAATTGGCCTAGTGTTGATTCAACAAGGTAAAGGCGCAGATATGGGAGCTTCGTTCGGGGCTGGAGCATCAAATACTGTATTTGGCTCTGGTGGCTCAGGTAATTTCCTTACCCGTTCAACAGCAGTATTAGCAACTGTATTCTTCATTATCAGTTTAGTGCTTGGTCACATGTCTACTGTTAAACATGATTCACAATGGGTTGCACCAAGTGCAGGTATTGAGCAAAGTGTTGACGCGACAGATACTAAAGCAGCAACAAAAACAGATACTGTGAAAAAAGTAAATACTGATGAAGTTCCAGCCGCTCCAGTGCAGAGCGAACCAGAAACTTCTAAGTAATACTGAAGCTTAAAAGCTGAAAGAATTTATGCCGAGATGGTGAAATTGGTAGACACGCTAGCATGAGGTGCTAGTGCCTTAGGGTGTGGGGGTTCAAGTCCCCCTCTCGGCACCATAATTACAAAACTTGTAAAAAATCAATGTCGATGTATAATACCTCGTATTGAAATGAGTTTTGAGTTTGCTTTTTTATAAGTAAACGAAAGTGGCATTATACTTTAAATAATGCAACGGACGCGGGATGGAGCAGTTTGGTAGCTCGTCGGGCTCATAACCCGAAGGTCGTAGGTTCAAATCCTGCTCCCGCAACCAACTTTTTTATAAAAGATAAGCTCATGAGCCGTTCTTTTATAAGCAGTGGTGAAAAGGTTGTTTTTAAAACTACTTTATTACCCTTATTTTTTGGGTCCGATTTGCAATTGAATTTCGATTTAATTGCAAGCTAAGCTAGACTTTAGCTTAGTGATAATCAGGGTCCAGCAATAAAAAACCCCGACTATCGGGGTTTTTTATTATCTGTACATTATTTTTTATGATTGCTTTTTTTGTTAAGTGATTGAAAAATAGTGATAAATCAGATTTTATGTAATATTTGAAATGGGCTGAATGCCCTTTTTTTGTTTCTGGCAATCCTGTTTTTGACTTTATTGCACCGTTTTTTTTCCGGAGATATAAATGACTGGCTTAGAAAAACAATTAATGGAATTACTTGATGCACCTGTTGCTGCGTCAGGTTACGAATTAGTAGGTTTAGAGTTTATCCGTGCGGGTGAGCACTCAGCACTACGGATCTTTATTGACCATGAAAATGGTATTAATGTTGAAGACTGCGCCGAAGTAAGTCGTCAAGTCAGCGCGGTAATGGATGTTGAAGATCCAATCACCGTCGCTTACAACTTAGAAGTTTCATCACCAGGTTTAGAACGTCCACTGTTTAAGCCTGCTCATTATCAGCAGTTCATTGATCACGATGTGAACGTGGTACTTAAAATGGCGGTCAATAATCGTCGTAAGTGGAAAGGGGTGATTTCAGCCATTGAAGGCGAAATCGTAACTGTTATCGTTGATGGTAAACCTGAACAATTCGCTTTGAGTAATATCTCTAAAGCTAACCTGATACCAAAATTTTAAGTCTGAAGAGGCGAGAACATAAATGAACAGAGAAATTTTAGCGGTTGTTGAAGCTGTTTCTAATGAAAAAGCAGTTCCGCGTGAGCGTATTTTTGAAGCGTTAGAGATCGCTCTAGCCACAGCAACGAAGAAAAAAAGTGCACACGAAATCGAAGTTCGTGTCGAGATCGACCGTAAAACCGGTAACTTTGAGACATTACGTCGCTGGTTAGTGGTTGCTGAAGTTGAATTTCCAACCAAAGAAATTTCAATTGAAGCGGCGCAATATGATGACGAATCATTAGAGCTTGGCGATTACGTGGAAGATGATATGGAGTCAGTAACATTTGACCGTATTACTACCCAAACTGCCAAACAAGTTATCGTACAAAAAGTACGTGAAGCTGAGCGTGCTCAAATCGTAGAACAGTTCATCGACAATGAAGGTGAGTTGGTAACTGGTGTGGTTAAAAAAGCCAACCGTGATGCGGTTATCGTTGATTTGGGCAACCATGCAGAGTCTGTGATTCTACGTGAAGACCAATTACCGCGCGAAAACCTACGTCCTGGTGACCGTGTTCGTGGTCTGTTATATGCAGTTAAACCAGAAGCACGTGGTTTCCAGTTATTCCTAACTCGTTCTAAATCTGAAATGCTGATTGAGCTTTTCCGCATTGAAGTGCCAGAAATTGGCGAAGAGTTAATTGAATTGAAAGCCGCGGCTCGCGATCCTGGTTCACGCGCTAAAATTGCCGTGAAATCAAATGATCGTCGTATTGATCCTGTTGGTGCTTGTGTTGGTATGCGTGGCGCACGTGTACAAGCCGTATCAAGTGAGCTTGGTGGTGAGCGTATCGATATCGTATTGTGGGATGATAATCCTGCTCAATTCGTTATCAATGCAATGGCACCTGCCGATGTTGCTTCAATCATCGTTGATGAAGATACCCACTCAATGGATATCGCAGTAGAAGCCGATAACCTAGCACAAGCGATTGGCCGTAGTGGTCAAAACGTACGTCTAGCGTCTCAACTAACTGGTTGGGATCTTAATGTTATGACGGTTGCTGATTTGAACAAGAAGCACCAAGAAGAATCGGTAGCGGCTATCGAAAACTTCATGAAGCATTTAGACATCGAACAAGACTTTGCTGAGTTATTGGTTGAAGAAGGTTTCTCTACTCTAGAAGAAATTGCTTATGTACCAATTAACGAGCTTTTAGAAGTCGATGGTCTTGAAGAAGAATTAGTAGAAGAACTACGTGAGCGTGCTAAAAATGCATTGACCACTCTTGCACTAGTTCAAGAAGAATCTTATGAAGGTCTAGAACCTGCTGAAGACCTACTTGCACTTGAAGGGCTTGAACGTGAACTCGCGTTTAAATTTGCCGCTCAAGGCATCGTAACTTTAGAAGATTTAGCCGACCAAGGTACTGACGATTTAGAAGAAATCGAAGGCCTAAGCGCAGAACGTGCGGGAGAGCTTATTATGGCTGCTCGTAACATTTGCTGGTTTGGCGACGAAGAATAATTTCAGCAAGGAGAAAGCACTATGACAGAATTGACAGTGAAAGCACTGAGCGAAGAGATTGGTACACCAGTTGAACGCCTAGTAGAACAACTTGCTGATGCTGGTATGAAAAAAACCAGCGCCGACAATGTAACTGCGGCAGAAAAGCAAACGCTTTTAATGCATCTTAAAAAAGAACATGGCGATAACTCAGGCGACTCTGAGCCAACACGCCTGACACTTCAACGTAAGACCAAAAGCACATTAAATGTTCCTGCTGGCGGCGGTAAAAATAAAGAAGTGCAAGTTGAAGTCCGCAAAAAACGCACCTATGTGAAGCGCACTGCTGTAGATGAAGAAGCGAAACAAGCAGCAGAAGCTCAAGCAACTCGTGAAGCAGAAGACGCAGCAAAACTTGCGGCAGAAGCAAAAGCCAAACAAGACGCAGCAGCAAAAGCTGAAGCAAAAGTTAAACGTGAAGCGGAAGATAAATTGAAGCAAGAAGCAGCAGATAAAGCGAAAGAAACAAAAGCAGCAGCGCCTAAGCAATCATCTGAAGAAAAAGTGAAAAATGATGCAGCGAAACAAGAAGCTGAATCATTGAAGCGTCGTCAAGATGAAGAAGCTCAGCGTAAAGCAGAAGCAGAAGCTCAGAAACTGGTTGAAGAAGCGCGTAAACTTGCAGAAGAAAACGGTGCTCGTTGGTCAGAAGAAGAGAAGAAGAAAAAAGAATCTGAAAATGCTGATTACCATGTAACGACTAACCAACACGCACGTGAAGCTGAAGATGAAGCTGACCGTCGCAGCGAAGCAAGTCGTCGTAAAAAGAAAAAACCAGCGAAAAAAGAAGATGATCGCGGCGGCAACAATGGCCGTAACGCTCGTGGTGGACGCAATAATCGTAAAGGTAAATTGGCTAAACCAACTTCAATGCAGCATGGTTTTGATAAATCAGCAACCGTTGCAAAATCGGATGTTGTGATTGGTGAAACTATCGTGGTTTCTGAACTGGCAAACAAAATGTCAGTAAAAGGGACTGAAGTCATCAAAACGATGATGAAGATGGGCGCAATGGCAACCATCAACCAAGTGATTGACCAAGAAACAGCAGCGCTTGTTGCTGAAGAAATGGGTCACAAGGTTATCCTACGTAAAGAAAACGAATTAGAAGAAGCGATTCTTTCTGATCGTGATGACAGCACTGAAGCCGTATCTCGTGCCCCTGTTGTGACCATCATGGGTCACGTTGACCATGGTAAAACCTCGACACTGGATTACATCCGTCGTAGCCGTGTAGCCTCTGGTGAAGCGGGTGGCATTACCCAGCACATTGGTGCATACCACGTTGAAACTGACAATGGCATGATCACCTTCTTGGATACTCCAGGACACGCCGCATTTACTTCAATGCGTGCTCGTGGTGCTCAAGCGACTGATATCGTTGTTCTTGTTGTTGCAGCCGATGATGGTGTTATGCCACAAACAATCGAAGCGATTCAGCACGCGAAAGCGGCGAGCGTTCCATTGATTATTGCGGTAAACAAAATCGATAAAGAAGGCGCGAACCCAGATAACGTTAAAAATGAGCTTGCTCAATACGACGTTATTCCTGAAGAATGGGGCGGCGAAAACATGTTCGTTCACATTTCAGCCAAAGTGGGTACAAACATCGATGGTCTACTTGAAGCTATCTTACTTCAATCTGAAGTTCTTGAGCTTAAAGCAGTAACCGATGGTATGGCTTCTGGTGTTGTGGTTGAATCTCGCCTTGATAAAGGTCGTGGTCCAGTTGCTACCGTTCTAGTACAAGCGGGTACTTTACATAAAGGTGATATCGTTCTTTGTGGTCAAGAGTACGGCCGTATTCGTGCAATGCGCGATGAAAACGGTAAAGACATCGAGACAGCAGGTCCTTCTATTCCGGTAGAAATCTTAGGTCTTTCTGGTGTTCCGGCTTCAGGTGATGAAGCAACTGTCGTTCGTGATGAGCGTAAAGCGCGTGAAGTAGCGAACTATCGTCAAGGTAAATTCCGTGATGTTAAACTGGCTCGTCAGCAAAAATCGAAACTTGAAAACATGTTCTCTAACATGGAAGCGGGTGAAGTTGCTGAGCTTAACGTTGTGCTTAAAGCAGACGTTCAAGGTTCAGTAGAAGCGATTGCTGATTCACTACGTAAACTTTCAACTGAAGAAGTGAAAGTGAACATCGTAGGTTCGGGTGTCGGTGGTATTACTGAAACTGACGCGGTATTGGCAGCAGCTTCTAACGCTATCTTACTTGGTTTCAACGTCCGTGCTGATGCTTCTGCTCGCCGCACTGTTGAAAACGAAAGCCTAGATCTACGTTACTACTCAATCATTTACCAATTGATTGACGAAGTGAAACAAGCGATGGGCGGCATGCTTGCTCCAGAATTTAGACAAGAAATCATTGGTCTTGCTGAAGTTCGTGATGTGTTCAAATCACCTAAACTAGGTGCAATCGCAGGTTGTATGGTTACAGAAGGCTTGATTAAGCGTAGTAACCCAATCCGCGTTCTTCGTGATAACATCGTTATTTATGAAGGTGAACTAGAATCACTACGTCGCTTTAAAGATGACGTACAAGAAGTTCGTAACGGCTACGAATGTGGTATCGGTGTTAAGAACTACAATGATGTTCGCGCTGGTGACCAAATCGAAGTATTCGAAATTGTTGAAATTAAGCGTACGCTTGATTAATTAACAAATGATACCCAAAGTAATTAGGGTATAAGCAATAAAACACCATGGGGAGCTTTTGCTCCCCATTCTTTCTGTTACGACGTTCTCATTTGAACGTGCAGATGTGAGAAAAGATATGGCTAAAGAATTCAGTCGTGCACAACGCGTTGCACAACAATTACAAAAAGAACTCGCTTCTATCCTACAGCGTGATGTTCGTGATTCACGTATCGGAATGGTGACCATTTCAGACGTTGAAGTGACTCGTGATCTGGCTTATGCCAAAGTATTCGTTACTTTCTTTTGTATCGGCGAGCAAACACCAGAATCATGCTTAGAAGCATTAAAAGAACACGAAGTGTCTATTCGTATGGCTTTAGGGAAACGTGTTCGTTTACGTTTAACACCTGAAGTTCGTTTCGTTTACGATAATACATTGACCGAAGGTATGCGCCTTTCTAACTTGGTTAGTGAAGTGGTCAGTGATGACAATCGACGTAAAAAAGACGCCGGTCGTGATGAGGACGAAGGAGAAGAGTAATGGCTCGTAGACGTCGTGGTCGTCCTATTGATGGCGTTTTATTACTCGATAAGCCGACTAGTATCAGCTCCAATGATGCGCTCCAAAAAGTAAAGCGCATGTTTTTTGCTGAAAAAGCAGGTCATACTGGTGCGCTTGATCCTTTGGCGACGGGTATGTTGCCGATTTGCCTTGGTGAAGCGACTAAGTTCTCACAGTTCTTACTTGATTCGGATAAACGTTATCGCGTGGTGGCAAAGTTGGGTGAACGTACTGATACCTCAGATTCTGATGGTGAAGTGGTTCAAACCCGTGAAGTGAAAGTTGACCGTGGTTTACTTGAGCGTTGCATTGCGAAATTTCGTGGTACCACAGATCAAATTCCTTCGATGTTCTCAGCATTAAAATACCAAGGTAAGCCTTTGTATGAATATGCCCGTCAAGGCATTGAGGTTCCGCGTGAATCTCGTAAGATCACGGTATTTGAAATAAACCTGATCCGTTTTGATGGTAATGAAGTGGAAATGGAAGTGCATTGTTCAAAAGGCACTTACATTCGAACCATCACCGATGACTTAGGCGAAATGCTTGGTTGTGGCGCCCATGTGACTTATTTACGTCGTATTGGGGTGTCGCATTATCCGGCAGAGAAAATGGTCACGCTAGAACAACTTCAAGCGATGATCGAACAAGCCCAAGAGCAAGGCGTAGAGCCTCACAGCGTATTGGATCAACTGCTGCTCCCTATGGATACTGCGGTTGTCGATCTGCCAGAAGTGAATATGCCGCTTAGTATGGCGAGCATCGTTCAACAAGGTCAGCAGGTGCAAATTGCTGGCGCACCAACTGAAGGTGTGGTTCGCATGACGATGGGTGATGAACATACCTTTATTGGTATTGCTAACATTGATGATGATGGCCGCGTGGCACCAAAACGCTTGGTTGTGTTTAGAACCGAAGCTGTGGCGGAATAAAAGAAGCAATAATGGTGGTATGGGTAAATTACCCTTGCTCTTATTTATCGCTTCCCCTATAATTCGCCGTTCGCGTGATGGCTGAATCAGAGATTGGCTATCACATTTTTATAAATTAACTCTTATTTAGGAGAGATTATGTCTCTGAATGCAGAAACTAAAGCAGCAATCGTTGCAGAATACGCACAAGCTGAAGGCGATACAGGTTCACCAGAAGTACAAGTAGCACTACTTACTGCTTCTATTAACCACCTACAAGGTCACTTTGCTGATCACAAACACGATCACCACAGCCGTCGCGGTCTTTTACGTATGGTTTCTAGCCGTCGTAAACTTCTAGACTACCTTAAAGGTAAGAACCTAGAGCGTTACCAATCACTAATCAAGCGTCTTGGCCTACGTCGTTAATTCGTCGTTTGGTTTAATACCCAGATTAAAAGTATTTGTTAGTTAATTGAACACTTTTGGTTCCCATTAGTTGAAATGAAGAAACAGATACTGGATAAAAAGGAGCCTCGGCTCCTTTTTTTGTGGCTGCAATTTGAGCAAACAGACATTTCCGACATTTGATAGGGATATTCTGCGTTCTGAAATAAGACATTTACACTCATCTGGTTTATACTATGCCTCGTTTGTTTTTACTTTTTATCGGTCTTAATTGGCGATGAAACAGCAAACAAACCGCTGTAGATTGACTTACCGTCACCGATGTCGACCATGAAGGTCGCGACTAATAACAGCTTTTTTCTATCTCAGTTTATCTGAGGCGCTTGTGGTTAAGGCTTATCCTTAACCAAGCAATAACAGAAAAACCTGCTATTAGTCGCGATTGGTAATAAATCTCACAGCAAAAATTACTTTATATTTTCTTATTTAAGGATCTTTACGTGAAAGCAATCGTAAAAAAATTCCAGTACGGTAACCATACCGTTACTCTAGAAACGGGCGTAATGGCTCGCCAAGCTACTGCTGCTGTTATGGCTAGCATGGATGACACCTCTGTATTTGTTTCTGTTGTTGCTAAGAAAGATGCAGTACCAGGTCAAGACTTTTTCCCATTAACGGTAAACTACCAAGAGCGTACTTACGCTGCTGGTAAAATCCCTGGTGGTTTCTTCAAGCGCGAAGGTCGTCCTTCTGAAGGCGAAACATTAACGGCTCGTCTAATCGACCGTCCAATTCGTCCGCTTTTCCCATCAGCATTCAAAAACGAAGTTCAAGTTATTGCAACGGTTGTTTCTGTAAACCCTGATATCCAACCAGACATGATCACTATGATCGCAACGTCTGCTGCTCTTGCTATCTCTGGTGCACCATTCAATGGTCCTATCGGTGCGGCGCGTGTTGGTCACATCAATGGTGAACTCGTACTTAACCCAAGCCAAACTGAGCTTGAGTCTTCTAAACTAGACCTAGTGGTTTCTGGTACTGAAGGCGCGGTATTAATGGTTGAGTCAGAAGCTGACAACCTATCTGAAGAAGAAATGCTAGCGGCTGTTGTTTACGGTCACGACCAACAACAAGTTGTTATCAATGCGATCAATGAGTTTGCGGCTGAAGTTGCTACTCCTTCTTGGAATTGGGAAGCACCTGCTGAAAACACAGACTTAAAAACTAAAATCGCTGAGTTAGCATCAGCTCAAGTAACAGAAGCTTACCAAATCACTGAGAAATTGGCGCGTTATGATCGCATCCATGAAATCAGTGCTGAAGTAACAGAAAAACTATTAGCTGAAGATGCTGAATTGAACACGAAAGAAATTCACGCCATCTTCCACGATCTTGAGAAAAACATCGTACGTAGCCGCATCATTGCCGGTAGCCCACGTATCGATGGTCGTGAAAAAGACATGGTTCGTGCACTTGATGTTCGTACTGGCGTTCTTCCACGTACTCACGGTTCTTCTTTGTTTACTCGTGGTGAAACTCAAGCATTGGTTACGGCTACGCTTGGTACACAACGTGATGCACAAATCATCGACAGCCTATTAGGTGAGAAGAAAGACAACTTCCTTCTACACTATAACTTCCCTCCATACTGTGTAGGCGAAACTGGTTTCGTTGGTTCTCCTAAGCGTCGTGAAATCGGCCACGGTAAACTAGCAAAACGTGGTATTGCTGCGGTAATGCCTTCAGTTGAAGAATTCCCATACACAGTGCGTGTTGTTTCAGAAATTACTGAATCAAACGGCTCGTCTTCAATGGCATCGGTATGTGGTACTTCTCTTGCGCTTATGGATGCTGGTGTTCCAATTAAAGCGTCTGTTGCGGGTATCGCAATGGGTCTAGTTAAAGAAGGCGAAGAGTTCGTTGTTCTTTCTGACATCCTTGGCGACGAAGACCACCTAGGTGACATGGACTTTAAAGTAGCCGGTACTAACGACGGTATCACTGCTTTGCAAATGGATATCAAAATCGAAGGTATCACTAAAGAAATCATGCAAATTGCGCTTAACCAAGCACAAGGCGCACGTAAGCACATCCTTTCTGTAATGGATGAAGCGATTTCTGGTGCTCGTGAAGAGATTTCTGAATTTGCTCCACGCATCTACACCATGAAGATCAGCTCTGAGAAAATCAAAGACGTGATCGGTAAAGGTGGCGCTGTGATCCGTGCACTGACTGAAGAAACCGGCACGACCATCGAAATCGATGACGACGGTACTATCAAAATTGCCGCAACTGAAGGCAAAGCAGCGAAAGAAGCGATCCGTCGCATCGAAGAAATCACTGCTGAAGTTGAAGTCGGTCGTATTTACCCAGGTAAGGTTGCTCGTCTAGCTGACTTTGGTGCATTCGTTACCATTCTTCCTGGTAAAGATGGTCTAGTACACATCTCTCAAATCGCCGATAAGCGTATCGAGAAAGTGTCTGATTACCTATCTGAAGGTCAAGAAGTTCAAGTTAAAGTACTAGAGATTGATCGCCAAGGTCGCGTTCGTCTAAGTATGAAAGAAGCGGTAGAGCAAACGACTACTCCAGCAGAACCTGCTGCCGAGTAATTGATGCTTGCTTCTCTTTAATGAGAAAGTGAAATAATAATGAGGAGCCCATTGAGGCTCCTCTTTTTTTATCTAAGTTTGCCCACAACGACTAAGCTAAGGTAGTGCGATAACTAAACTACGTGTATATTGCATATAAAGAGACTGTACCGTAAAGGAGTACTCAATTAGTGAAATATTTTAAATGCTTAGGGCTTATTGCCGTTTTTTTACTCGCGGGTTGTGCTAACAGTGGTAAGTCTAGTTCGACTTGGTCATCACCACCATTAGCGGTGCCTCTTCAGCCTTCTATTCAACAAGAAGTGCAAATTTCACGCTTAAATCAATTAGTACTACGTAAAGGTGTCACTAATGAGACTCGTGCCAAAATGTTTGCTCAGCGAGGCCAATATTTAGACAGTGTCGGCTTGGCAGATTTAGCGCGTTTAGATTATGAACGCTCGCTAAAGTTAGATCCAAAGCAACCTGAAGTGTTTAATATGATAGGGGTCTACTTTACTCAAATGAGTGATTACGATTCCGCCTTCGATGCGTTTGATTCGAGTTTAGAGCTTGATCCAACCAACGAATATGCCGAGCGAAATCGTGCGATTGCTTTGTATTACGCTGACCGTTTTGATCTCGCTATCCAAGATATGACCAGTAACTATAATAAAGCACCAAATGATCCTTATCGCGCTTTGTGGCTGTATTACATGGAGCGCGAAGTCGATGCTAAAAAAGCCACTGATGCATTAACCCAGCGTTATGACAATAAAGATCAACAATGGGGTTGGCAATTAGTCGGTCTTACTCTGAACAAAGAATCAGAGAAAGACGTATTGCAAGCGGTGGCGCTGAGTACTCGTGATAACGTTGAACTTGCTCAAAAGCTTACCGAAATTTATTTCTATTTGGCGAAGCGTAATCAATATGAAGGCAACTACGCCAACGCAATTGCTTTGTATAAATTATCGTTATCAATGAATGTATATGAGTTCTCTGAGCACAAATATGCCTTCTTAGAATTGGGGCGTATTTTTAAAACCTTGCAAGAACAGCAACAAAAAGCCCAAGCCCCAACATCCAGCAGCGATGATAAAAGTAAGGCAGAAGAGCCTGTCAACACCCCAAAGTCGAGTGATGAAAGCAGATTATTGCCAAAAGCCACTTCGACTCCAGCATTGCGTTCTTAATGTGAAAGAATAAAAGCGAGAGCTCGTATCGTCTTCGCTTAGGTACGCAATGACGGGTGGTTTATCCATAAAAAAGAGGACATCGCGTCCTCTTTTTTGTGCTTGGTATTTAAATAAGAGAAAATTAAGCTTGGGCAAGGCCGGCTAATTTATGCCAATAGCCATTGCATTCACGCGATTCAATACTAAGCGGTGACAGGCCTTGTTCATTGGCTTTAAATTGCGCCAATGTCGATAAGGTATTGATGCCCAGCGGGCTTAAACGCACCACATCAACGACCCCTTGCATACCAACCAGATCATTACCCAAGTTATAGCAATAACCTGACTGGGTTTGAATGCCATTTAAGTTAAACACCTCTTGCCCTTCTTGGCTGGCGACTTGAATACCGGTTGGATATTTAATGCAGCACGTCTCGCAATCATCTTTGGCTTTATTTTCAGCTCGAGCAGTAAAGCAGCGAGCAGAATAAGCGAGTGGCAAATAACCATGGCTGAACACTTCCACTTCAAATTGATCGCGAATGCCCAATTCGTCACATTGCGCCAGCACGTTGATCAGCCAATCACGCGATAATTCAACTGGCATACACCAGCGGATCATACCTTGTTTGGCAAAGAGTTTAAGGGTGTGTGCATTATAAGTATTGACCGCAGGGCCGACGATAAAGGGCACTTTCGCCTCTGATGCCAATTGAATACCGGATACATCGTTGGCTTCAATCGCAAAGTCACCGTTATCGACATACTTCTTCATGATATTGACTTCGCTCGGCGCTTCTAATAATGCCATAGTGGAGAGCACGACTTGTTTGCCACCATCGGCTAAATCTTTGGCGATCTCAAACCAATCTTTTGGCTTAATTTCACGGCGCTTAGAGCAAACACTTTCCCCTAAATAAATAATATCAGCAGGGCTGTTTTTCGCTTGTTGATAAAAATCCTCGACATCGTTTTTAGCCCAGAAATACAATAAAGGACCAAGCGAGTATTTAAGCGGTTGTGGTGAGTTCATCATTATTCCTTACTGCCATTTACGGTGATAAGCACCTAGAGTTGTTTGCGTTCCTTCAGAGACATTAGCTAAGGCTGCGTCCCATTGTGGTTCAACCGTATAGCCTTCAGGATTGGCTTGATAGCGATCAATCGCCGCGCGCCAAGTTCGGGTGACTTGCTCTACATAGGCAGGACTGCGTTGGCGACCTTCAATTTTAACTGAGGCCACATTGGCGGCAAATAACTCAGGCAGCATAGATAGGGTATTTAAACTGGTCGGTTCTTCGAGTACATGATAACGCTGCTTTTGACCGGTAATGTTAATATCAAAGCGGCCTTTGCAAAGCGTAGGGTAGCCCGCGTTCTCACCTTGAGAGTATTTGTCGATCAAAATATCGCTTAAACGGGTTTCTAATCCTGAATCGGTTTCTTGCCAGCGAACATGTTTGGCTGGTGAACAAGCGCCCACCGTATTTGGCGATTCGCCCGTCATATAAGACGATAAGTAACAACGTCCCTCCGCCATGATGCACAAGCTACCAAAGGCAAATACTTCAAGTTCAACATTGCTAGGAATACTGCGCGACAGTTGTTTGACTTGATGAATCGATAGTACTCGTGGCAGAACCACACGTTTTACATTGAAATTGTTGGCATAAAACGCCACAGCGGCGCTATTGGTTGCCGAGGCTTGCACAGATAAATGCAATTCCATTTCAGGGTATTGAGTCGAGGCGTATTCGAGCAGCGCAATATCGGCCACGATTAAGGCATCCACTCCAAGCGCGGCAGCTTGATCGACCGCATCAGTCCAGCGGCTGAAGCCATTAGGGTGAGCAAAAGTATTTAACGCGATATGAATTTTTTTATTGTTGTCATGCACATATTGAACCGCTTTATCGAGTTTTTTGCCGCTAAAGTTGAGTCCGGCAAAATGACGCGCATTGGTGTCATCTTTAAAGCCAATGTAAACCGCATCGGCGCCACAATCTATGGCGGTTTTGAGCGCTGGTAAATTGCCAGCAGGGCAAAGAAGTTCCATCCCTTAAACCTTATATTCTGAATTTATACCGTATTTTAGGCAGTTTGCATGATAGGAAATTGATATAAGGCAGGTTTGCAGCGATCAATAACGCTTGGCCTGCACATTTTGTAAAAAAGTGTCACAAAGGGGTAGGAACTAAGCAATTAGTGGGTATTTATAACATTAAATCTACATTTATTGATTTAACTCAGAGAAGCTTTTTTAATCTGGATTACAGTAAGCTGATATATTGAGGGAGTTATTATGTTTTCAGCTATTCGTTCTCACATGGTTGCCAATGCGGCGCGTGTATTAAAAAAACCGGTTCAATTTTTACCACAGCGTCTACAAAGTAAAGTGCTATTGGAAGCACTACAACAAGTATTCCATGAAGCATTAGAAGATGGTGATTTTGAATTCTTACAAGATCGTTGGTTAAAAGTTGAGATCAGTGATCTGAATCTGTCTTGGATGATCAGCTTTCAAGATGACAAACTTATCGTCTCTGACGGCTCGCAAACTGAAGATGCGAGTTTTTCGGGTTGTTTAAATGACTTAATTTTAATTGCTGGTCGTAAAGAAGATCCCGATACCTTGTTCTTCCAACGTCGTTTGAAAATTGAAGGCGACACCGAACTTGGGTTGGAAGTGAAAAACTTAATGGATAGCATCGATTTAGATTCACTGCCTAAACCGCTGACTTACGCTTTAATGCAACTAGCTGAATTTGTGCAAAAAGGCTTACAGCCGCAAGAAAGCCAAAAGCAGATCACCACCGCTTAAATGCCCCCATTTCAAACTAGTCTGCTCCTTTTCTTCAATCCTTTGTTCTGGTCCTTTGAGGTGATAACTTTAAGGGGCCGTTTTTTATCTTGATGGTCAATCTCTCTCTTTTTTACTGCCATTGTCGATTAAATTACGATTTTTTAATCATTAAGAGTACAATCGCAGCTTAAATATAGAGGTGATTATGCAAATTAGAACAGAAGCTCCAGCCGATATTCTTACTATCGATTCATTGTTAAAAAACGCGTTTCCAAGCAAAGATGAAGCCAAACTGGTTCGTGCATTACGCGAAAACAGTCGTTTTACTTTATCGGTAGTGGCTTGTAGTGATGAAGGGCAAGTGATCGGTCATGCATTATTTACCCCTGTGACCTTAGATGGTGAAGATTTTGGTTGGCAAGGTTTAGCGCCAGTTGCGGTGCATCCACAATATCGCAAGCAAGGCATTGCAGAACAACTGATCAAGTACGGTTTTGATTCGTTATATGAGCTTGGCTATTCCGCTTGTGTGGTCTTAGGCGATCCTAACTACTACGCCCGTTTTGGTTTTCAAGATGGAGAACCAATGGGGTTGGTGTCTATTTATAACTCGATGCCAGAATATCAAGCCGGTGCATTTCAAGTACTGCAACTGATTGAAGATTGTTTTACCAGTAAAGCTGGGTTGGTCGAATACAGCCCTGAATTTAATGGATAATTCTCTAAGTTGCTTATACCGTATCTAATCAATATTGTTGATTGCGAAAAGACGTTTAAACCATCCATGGACACTTGAGAAAGAACATCCATGTTCTTTGACACTTTTCTCCATCAATAATATCAATAGATCTGGGCTGATATCGAATTCTAACGCGTATAAAGTACGAACAAAATATGAGTGAATGTGTGACTAGCGATTCAAAGCAAATGGAACAATTAATCGAGCGGCAAAAACTGCAAGAGATCGGCATTGATGTGTGGGAAGTGTCTCACCCTGAGCGTTTGCAAGGTTTTCAAAGCAGTGGTTTTTCGCTGCCACCAACGTGCGTATTATTGCTGGTGGCTGAGTCTATTCCGCAAGGGCAAGATACGGCGCTATTTGCCAAAGTGCTGGCTAGTATGAAACTCAACCTTGATCAAGCCCTGCATGTGACGCCAACGCAATTATCACAAATTAATCAGCATCAGTTAACTTGGGTGTGGTTTTGCGGTACTGAAACTGAAACGGATACTGAGACAAAAAGCCAAGCGCTTGAGTTTTCAGTTGAGGGGCTGCAAGTGCTAAATTCAGTGTCTCTGGCGGATATTCCTACCGATATTTCCCATCGTCGCCAACTGTGGCAACAAATTTGCTCTTACCAAAAGTGATTTTATGACTCAAATTCCAACTCCGATTGCGATTACTGCCGAACATCTTGATGCTGTATGGGCGATTGAACAACAAGCGCATAGTCATCCTTGGTCGGAAAGTATGATCCGCGATCTGTCGCATCAAAACAGCGCTAATTCATCAAAACATCAGTTTGGTTTGTGGGTGAATGAGCAACTTGTGGGCTATGTGTACAGTCAAAATGTGGTGGGCGAGGTGACTCTGCTTACTATTGCGGTGGATCCGAGACAGCAAGGTAAAGGTTACGGGCGCGCTTTGGTAGAACACTTAATCAAGCACAGCGAACAAGCAGCAGCCGAAAGTATTTGGTTAGAAGTACGTGCAAGCAATAAAAGCGCGTATCATCTTTATGAAATGCTGGGGTTTAATGAGATGGATCGCCGAATCAATTATTATCCATCCACTACCACCAAACATGGCAAAGAAGACGCGATTATTATGAATCTGTTATTGGATGAGGATTTCAATCCTTTTGGTTAATGTCTTATCTCTTAGAATGAAGCCCTGAATATCGGTATTGAGGGCTTTTTTGCTATTTCTGCTCTTGTTGATTTTATACGGCTAGAGTTATCACCAATTTTGCGTATAATTCGCCCCATCTGACTTTTTTGGTTTCCAAGCAGATTTAGTAGCAGGAAACTCGAACTATTTTAGTCACTCCATTATTTTGTTGTCGTGATATACGGCAATAGACAAACTGTTTATAAGGTTTACTGCACTTATGTCTTTCCTTTCTGAAGTTGGCAAGCGTCGCACGTTTGCGATCATCTCTCACCCCGATGCGGGTAAAACCACCATTACTGAAAAAGTATTGTTATTCGGAAACGCGATCCAAACAGCCGGTACGGTAAAAGGACGCGGTTCTAAGCAACATGCCAAATCAGATTGGATGGAAATGGAAAAGGAACGTGGTATTTCGGTAACCACTTCGGTCATGCAGTTTCCTTTTAACAACTGCTTGGTTAATCTACTCGATACTCCTGGGCACGAAGATTTCTCGGAAGATACTTACCGTACATTAACCGCTGTCGATTCATGCTTGATGGTGATTGATGCGGCGAAAGGTGTCGAAGACCGTACGCGTAAATTGATGGAAGTCACTCGTCTACGTGATACGCCGATCGTAACCTTTATGAACAAATGTGACCGTGATATTCGTGATCCAATGGAGTTGTTAGACGAAGTTGAAAACGAATTGAATATGGCTTGTGCACCAATATCATGGCCAATCGGCAGTGGTAAAGAGTTTAAAGGTGTTTACCATATTCATCGCGATGAAACGATTTTATACGCTACGGGTCAAGGTCATACCATTCAAGAAGAGCGCATCATTAAAGGGTTAGATAACCCGGAATTAGATAGCGCAATAGGTGAAGATCTGGCGGCGAATTTACGCGATGAACTTGAGCTTGTGATTGGCGCTTCAAATGAATACGACCAAGAGCTTTTCTTAGCGGGAGAGTTAACCCCTGTTTATTTTGGTACCGCTTTGGGTAACTTTGGTGTTGACCACATGCTTTCTGGTTTAACCGAGTGGGCACCATCGCCAATGGCGCGTGAAGCCAATCAGCGTAAAGTTGAAGCGACAGAAGAAAAATTCTCAGGTTTTGTGTTTAAAATCCAAGCTAACATGGATCCAAAGCACCGTGACCGTATTGCTTTCATGCGTATTGTGTCGGGCACTTACAGCCAAGGCATGAAGATGAACCATGTTCGCAGTGGTAAAACTGTCAGCATTTCCGATGCCGTGACCTTTATGGCAGGTGACCGTACTCGCGCCGAACATGCGTATGCAGGCGATATTATTGGTTTGCATAACCATGGCACCATTCAAATTGGTGATACCTTTACTCAAGGCGAAGCATTGAAGTTTGCTGGTATCCCTAACTTTGCGCCAGAATTATTCCGTCGTATTCGTCTGCGTGATCCGCTTAAACAAAAGCAATTGCTTAAAGGTTTGGTACAGCTTTCAGAAGAAGGCGCGGTGCAAGTATTCCGTCCATTACAAAATAATGATCTGATTGTTGGCGCGGTAGGTGTGTTGCAGTTTGATGTGGTAGTGGCGCGTTTAAAATCTGAATATAACGTGGAAGCGATTTATGAAGGCGTAAATGTGGCAACCGCGCGTTGGATCGAATGTAATGACGAGAAAAAACTGGATGAATTTAAGCGTAAAAACCAAACGAACCTCGCATTAGATGGCGGCGATAATCTATCGTATGTTGCCCCGACCATGGTCAATTTGAACCTGGCCAAAGAGCGCTTCCCTGAAGTGAACTTTAGAGCAACACGCGAGCACTAAGAGCGAAAGCTGAAACGGACGTAATTCGTTCTTAGAATAAAGTTAAATGACCGCTGTAGTGATTTAGATAGTTTTGATTATCTATATTGCTTAAGCGGTTTTTATTTATCGCCGTCTTGAGGCTATACTGAAATCACTCACCTCAATGACAGTAAAAGGAGTGGCTATGTGGTGTTCTGGTTTTAAAATATTTAACGCTTTGGGGCGATGGAAACAACAATGTAAAACTTACCTTGCTCGTTACGATGCTTGGTGTGAGGAATTGGGTTTAACTCCAGAGCATAAACGCAGCTGTTGCGCTTATAAAGCCGATCCTATCCATCAAAAAACACCAGCAGACAAAACCTATCAGGCACCTGCCCAACACCATCCCGTTACACCAAACTTTAAAGCTTAGAAAATGACTGACTCCTCGTGCTTGGTCGATACGCATTGCCATTTTGATTTTTCTGCCTTTGATGATACCCAACATCACCTTGATATTGCTCAGCAAGCGGGCGTGACTAAAATCATTATTCCTGCGATTGGTGAATCTAACTGGTCGAAACTCGCAAACCTTTCATCACAATTTCCCTCTTTATACTACGCTTTGGGGCTTCATCCGTATTTTATGGCTCAACATGGCGATGATGCGATTTTAAAGCTAAAGCAATCGTTATCTTGTCGCAGTAGCAAGTGTGTCGCAATTGGAGAGTGTGGACTAGACTTGAGGCTGGAAGAGCAATGGCTCACACCCGAGAAGCTCGATAAGCAATATCAGTTATTTGAAGCCCAGGTTTTATTGGCGATAGAATTTGAATTACCATTGATAATTCACGCACGTAAAGCACATGATCAGGTGGTGAAAATTCTGCGTAAACACCAACCCAAAAAGGGCGGCGTTATTCATGCTTTTAGCGGCAGTTATCAGCAAGCAATGGAGTACATCAAACTCGGTTTTTATATCGGAGTGGGTGGGGTGATCAGTTACCCACGAGCCAGCAAAACACGCGATGTTATTTCACGACTTCCGTTATCGTTTTTGTTGCTCGAAACCGATGCGCCGGATATGCCATTAGATGGATTTCAAGGTGAAAACAATCATCCTACGCAGCTAAAATTGGTTTTTAAAGCGCTTGTTGAGTTGCGATTAGAAAATAAAAAACAGCTCGAAAAACAACTTTGGTTAAATAGTCACCACTTATTTTGTTTGTAAAGATAGAAATAGTGAATAAAAAGCAACCGTTTGCCCTGTGTTAATTATTGTTTAAGTGATCTAAGTCACGAACATTTGTGTTTTTCATTATATTTACATTAATAAATGAGATTAGGGTATTACTTTGTTACGGGATGTCAGCGTATAATCGCCCTCTCTTTAGAGCTCCACCTTGAAATACACTTTAACTTACTATAAGGAAGTCATATACCATGAGCCTGGTTATGAGTATCGTCGGAATGATCTTTTTGCTAGCAGTAGCAGTTCTATTTTCTGACAACCGAAAAGCAATTAATTTAAGAACCGTGGGTGGCGCATTTGTCATTCAATTCTGTCTAGGTGCATTTGTACTTTATGTTCCTTGGGGGCGTGATGTTTTAGCCTCAATGACGAATGGCGTACAGCATGTATACGACTTTGGTAATGAAGGTATTGGGTTCCTTTTTGGCAACCTAGTAAACTTCTCTGTTGATGGTGTTGGCTTCATTTTTGCCTTTAAAGTTTTGCCTACTATCATCTTCTTCTCTGCGTTAATTTCAGTGTTATATAACATTGGTGTTATGCAGATCGTTATCAAACTTCTAGGTGGTGGTTTACAAAAAGCCCTAGGTACTTCTCGCGCAGAATCTATGTCAGCCACAGCAAACATTTTTGTTGGCCAAACAGAAGCACCGTTAGTGGTTCGTCCTTTTGTCCCTAAGATGACTCAATCTGAACTATTCGCAGTAATGTGTGGTGGTTTAGCTTCGGTTGCTGGTGGTGTTATGGCGGGTTACGCAGCAATGGGTGTGCCACTGTCTTACCTAATCGCAGCATCATTTATGGCCGCTCCTGGTGGTTTACTGTTTGCTAAAATCATCAAGCCAGAAACTGAAACACCAATTGATCAATTGGGTGATGAAGATGTTCTTGATGACGACAAGCCTGCTAACGTAATCGATGCTGCAGCTGTTGGCGCATCAGCTGGTTTATCTCTAGCCCTAAACGTTGGTGCAATGCTACTTGCTTTCATCGGCTTGATTGCACTGCTTAACGGTATGCTTGGTGGGATTGGTGGTTGGTTTGGTATTCAAAACTTAACTCTAGAACTTATTTTAGGTTACATCTTTGCACCTGTTGCATGGTTGATTGGTGTTCCTTGGAGTGAAGCAACAATTGCAGGTTCATTTATTGGTCAGAAAACCATCTTGAATGAATTTGTGGCTTACTCTAACTTTGCCCCATACCTAAAAGAAGGCGCAGCGGTTATTCTTGATGAGAAAACCAAAGCCATCATTTCTTTTGCATTGTGTGGTTTTGCTAACCTTTCTTCAATTGCGATTTTACTAGGTGGTCTGGGTGGTCTTGCACCAGAACGTCGTTCTGAAATTGCACAGATGGGTATGAAAGCAATCCTTGCTGGTACATTATCTAACTTAATGGCAGCAACTATTGCTGGTTTCTTTATCACATTACAAACCATGTAATTGATATAGACGCTAGAAAATAAAACTAAGCCGCAGCTATTCACATAGCTGCGGTTTTTTGTTTTTAAGCAACAACAACAATAAATTTCCACTCTAAAAAAAAATGTGATTGATTTAACATTTTTTTTGAGATACAAACCGTTTGCGTTACATCAGAAAACAGATAACGCCAATTTAATCAGTATAATTAATATGACTACACAAGATGTGTATATACCTAAGTTATTTGGGTATACAGCCTATTGAACTAGGTTGTGCGGTGACAAGGATTGCAATTAATGCCGAGTGTTTCTGGCATTAAGTCTTCAAGGAACCAAGTCCGTTCATTTCATACTATTTATTAGGGGGAATCCCCAATCAGTTTTGATTAATGAGCTAAACTTGAAAACAACATTGATCAAAGCTTAATCGATATAATTTACCAATCGGAGATAGAAATGAACGATTTACAAGCAGCAGCTTTACGTGCACTAAAATTAATGGATCTCACTACGTTGAATGAAGACGATACGGATGAGAAGGTGATTGCTTTATGCAAGAATGCAAAATCACCGGTTGGCAACACTGCCGCCATTTGTATTTACCCACGTTTTATCCCTATTGCGAAGAAAACTCTACGCGAACAAGGCACTCCTGAAATCCGTATTGCAACCGTCACTAACTTCCCACACGGCAACGATGACATTGATATTGCAGTAGCAGAAACCAAAGCGGCGATCGCTTACGGCGCCGATGAAGTGGATGTGGTTTTCCCATACCGCACTCTAATTGCCGGTGATGAAAAAACTGGTTTTGAATTAGTGAAGCAATGTAAAGCTGCATGTGGCGATGTATTACTAAAAGTGATCATTGAAACCGGCGAGCTAAAAGAAGAAGCCTTGATCAAACGTGCTTCACAACTTTCAATTGAAGCTGGTGCGAACTTTATCAAAACTTCAACGGGTAAAGTGCCAGTGAATGCAACGCCAGAATCGGCTGAAATTATGCTGCAGGTGATTGCGGATATGGGTGTGGCGAAAACTGTTGGTTTTAAACCAGCTGGTGGCGTTCGCACTGCAGAAGATGCACAAGCTTACCTTGCTATGGCGGATCGTATTTTAGGCGCAGATTGGGCCGATAACATGCATTACCGTTTTGGCGCTTCAAGCTTATTAGCTAACTTGCTAAACACTTTAGGTGAAGGCGAGAAAGCGGCGGAAGGCGGTTACTAATCTCTTTGTTTTGAGAATGTAATGCTGTCTATACCTAAGCGACATCTTTAAGTTAGATATTTAAGTCAGCCGGGTATATCGAGATAACCTGATTGTTAGGGTTAGGTTATCTTTGTTCTTTTTCGCCATGAAATATTATTGCTGAATTGAACAAATAAATATCGTTCAGATAAACAAGCAGGCAGGTTGTGATGTTTTTACCTCAAGAAATTATTCGAAAAAAACGTGATGGTGAAGTGCTCACCACTGAAGAAATCAATTTTTTCATTCAGGGCGTAGCCAATGACACTGTTTCAGAAGGTCAAATTGCTGCGTTTGCGATGACCATCTTTTTTAATGAAATGACGATGCCCGAGCGAATTGCACTGACCTGTGCGATGCGCGATTCAGGTATGGTGATTGATTGGTCACATATGAATTTCTCTGGCCCGATTGTTGATAAACATTCAACGGGTGGCGTGGGCGATGTGACCTCTTTAATGCTTGGCGCAATGGTCGCAGCTTGTGGTGGCTTTGTTCCTATGATTTCAGGGCGTGGCCTTGGTCATACTGGCGGCACGTTAGACAAATTAGAATCTATTCCTGGTTACAATATTATGCCAAATAATGAACTGTTTGGCAGCGTAACCAAAGAGGCGGGGGTGGCAATTATTGGTCAAACTGGTGATTTAGCGCCAGCCGATAAACGTGTTTATGCCACTCGTGATATTACGGCAACGGTCGATAATATCTCTTTGATCACCGCGTCTATTTTATCGAAAAAATTAGCTGCAGGCTTAGATTCATTAGTGATGGATGTCAAAGTGGGTTCTGGTGCATTTATGCCAACCTATGAAGCCTCAGAAGAGCTAGCACAATCTATTGTTGCTGTCGCCAATGGCGCTGGGACTCAAACCACCGCTATTCTTACCGATATGAACCAAGTGTTGGCCTCATCGGCAGGTAATGCAGTTGAAGTGCGTGAAGCGGTGCAGTTCTTAACTGGTGAGAAAAACTCTCGCGGTGAAGTGCGTAATCCTCGTTTACTCGATGTCACCATGACTCTATGCGCAGAAATGTTAGTGCTTGGTAAATTGGCGGATGAGACTGAGCAAGCTCATACCAAATTACAAGCGGTACTCGATGACGGTAGCGCAGCCAAATGCTTTGGCAAAATGGTTTCAGGCTTAGGTGGTCCGAAAGATTTTGTTGAAAACTATGATGCATACTTACCAAAAGCCGAGATTGTAAAACCGGTTTACGCTAAGCAATCTGGTACGGTTACTGCGATGGATACTCGCGCGATTGGTATGGCGGTAGTATCGATGGGTGGTGGTCGTCGAGTGGCTAGTGATGAGATTGATTATGCGGTTGGTTTTGAGCAGTTTATTCGTTTAGGTGAAACCGCTAATGAAGCAACGCCACTGGCAATGATCCATGCTCGCAATGAAGAGCAGTGGCAACAAGCTGCTGATGAATTGCAGCAAGCGATCACGGTTTCAAATGACACTTATCAACAAACACCGAATATTTATCGTCAAATTCGAGCACAAGATCTGTAATATGATCTTGCGTGCTTGGTAGGAGAGCTAATTATGAAACGTGCAATAATTCTAGTACTGGACTCTTTTGGAGTCGGTGCTTCGCAAGATGCAGATAAATTTGGTGATGTTGGCGCAGATACTCTCGGCCACATCGCAGAACAATGCAGCCAAGGCCTAGCAGATAATGATTTGCGTAGCGGCCCATTGCAGCTGCCAAATTTATCGAAGTTAGGCTTAGGAAAAGCGGGGCAAGAATCAACCGGAAAATTCCCAATTGGTCTAGATGAAGATGCCGTGATCACTGGCGCTTATGCCCATGCTGCCGAGTTATCTTCGGGTAAAGATACCCCGTCTGGTCACTGGGAAATTGCAGGTGTGCCAGTATTGTTTGATTGGGGCTATTTTAGCGATAAAACCAATAGCTTTCCTCAAGAGTTACTTGATAGCATCGTAAAACGCGCAAAGCTGCCTGGTTATCTTGGTAACTGCCATTCATCGGGTACGGTTATTCTTGATGAGCTTGGTGAAGAGCACATGAAAAGCGGTTGGCCGATCTTTTATACTTCGGCAGATTCTGTTTTCCAAATTGCTTGCCATGAAGAAACCTACGGCTTAGATAACTTACTTGAGCTGTGCGAGATTGTTCGTGAAGAGCTAGAACCTTATAATATTGGCCGTGTTATTGCGCGTCCATTTATTGGCGCTAAAGCGGGTGAGTTTGCTCGTACTGGTAATCGTCATGATTTATCACTTGAGCCGCCAGCGCCGACAATATTGCAAAAATTAGTCGACGAAAAAAATGGTGAAGTGGTCTCTATCGGTAAGATCTCTGATATTTATGCTGGCTGTGGTATTACGCAAAAATTCAAAGCCACCGGCCTAGAAGCATTATTTGATGCCACGCTTGAGCAAGTAAAACGTGCCGGTGATAACACCATCGTATTTACTAACTTCGTTGATTTTGATTCTTCTTACGGTCACCGCCGTGATGTGGCAGGTTATGCTGCCGCATTGGAATACTTCGACAAGCGCTTACCAGAAATTCAAGCACTGCTAAAAGAAGACGATATTCTGATCTTAACCGCCGACCATGGTTGCGATCCAACCTGGCCGGGTAGTGATCATACGCGTGAACATATTCCAGTGTTAGTATCAGGACCTAAGATCCCAGCCGGCTCTTTAGGTCGTCGTGATACTTTTGCCGATATTGGTCAAAGCCTAGCGAAGTATTTTGATACTTCTGATATGGATTACGGCAAGTCGTTTTTGTAAGCAAGAACGAAAAACTCGAAATATAATCGTCGTCATCCCTGAGACGACGATATAAACAGAATAATTATTTTAATTACTGCTTTAAAATGAGCAGTGAACGAAAACTAATAAAGGAAAACAACATGGCAACTCCACATATTAATGCTGAAATGGGTGACTTTGCAGACGTAGTATTGATGCCTGGCGATCCGCTACGCGCCCAATACATCGCAGAAAACTTCTTGGATGGTGCGGTTCAAGTTTGTAATGTTCGTAACATGCTTGGTTACACTGGTACTTACCAAGGTCGTAAAGTCTCAGTAATGGGTCATGGTATGGGTATTGCTTCTTGCTCTATCTATGTCACTGAGTTGTTTAAAGATTTCGGCGTGAAAAAAATTATTCGAGTGGGCAGCTGTGGCGCAGTAAGCGATAGCATTAAATTGCGTGATGTTGTGATTGGCATGGGCGCATGTACTGACTCTAAAGTGAACCGTATGCGCTTTAAAGATCACGATTTTGCAGCGATTGCGGATTACCACATGGTAAAAAATGCCGAAGAAGCGGCGAAAGCGCGTGGCATTAACGTGAAAGTGGGTAACCTTTTCTCTGCTGATTTATTCTACACTCCAGATCCAGACATGTTCACCGTTATGGACAAATATGACATCCTAGGTGTTGAAATGGAAGCGGCGGGCATCTATGGTGCAGCGGCAGAATACGGCGCAAAAGCAGTCGCAATTTGTACGGTATCGGATCACATTAAATCGGGTGAGCAAACAACATCTGATGAGCGTGCAACCACGTTTAACGAAATGATCCATATCGCACTAGACTCTGTGATTTTAGGCGATAAAGACGCTTAATCTATCGTTTAAATAGCATTGTGAATCTAATGCTAAGCGGTAACTAAAAAAACTCCAATGGCTGATGCGATTGGAGTTTTTTGTTAGCGCGTAATCAAGAGAGTTATAACAATTTGAGTCATTGGGTGATCAGAACTCGGCTATTCAAATAGTAAATGGAATCGGTACTACAAATCTTTCAATAAGATATTTTCGATATTGTCTTTAGGCTTGTAAATCAGTAGCAAACACAGTAAACCGCCACTAAAGAAACTGATGATAAGCATCAAATACATTAAATGATCACTATTGCGGTAACGATGGTCTGAAATAGCGGTCACTAAACCTTTCTCAAAAGTAATGCGGATAAAGCCAATTGCATTGTGGTCGTTAAAAATAGGTTCGACCAATTGTTCGCGGCCAATGTTAGAGCTTTGAAGTGGGGTATCTAAGCCTAAAGTTTCTCGTACCGATTTTGCATCGTCGCTGGCGGCTAAGCGAATGCCTTCTGAGTTATAAATGGTTGCATCATGCACTAAAGGTTCGGCTGAAATTTGATTGGTTAATTTTAATAACGCATCTTGCTCATCATTGACAATAAGATCGCTGGCCGACATCGCCGCTTGAGAAATGAGTAGGTTAGTCAAAGTATCAAGTTGATGATTTTGAATTCGTTCATTATCTCGACTGATCACAAAGCTGTTTATAATGGTGTAAGCAAACAGACCGCTGAGCAGTACAATCGCCAATAAACGCAAAAAAACACGCCATGAAAATAAAGAGGTTTGCATAGAGACCTTAACCGATAAATAGCACTATTGATAAGTATAACTGAAGTCTGGGATTTTCTGAAAGTAATATACCCAAGCGAATTCAAGTAGCTGCTTGAAGTTACCTAGTGAAAACAGGTTAGAAACAAGAGATTTATCATTTGAGTGAGTGAAATACTTGCATAACTAATTTGCAATAGGGTAACTTGGAGGCAGTTAAATAAGGATATGAAACATGGATGTCGTAAAAAAATTAAAGATACAGCGTAATATCTCACTGCAAAAGCGCTTTCCTGAAACTCAAATTCACAGCAGTTTAGCCAAAGTGAACTCGCAATGGATCGTGTTTGGTGAGTATTTACCACCTGAGTATTTTGATGCCATTGATACTTTTACCGGTGTTGAACATGCGGTGCTGGATGCTTGGAAAGTGGGGCGCTACGAAGTGGTGTTGATGTCTGGTGAGTTCTCGCCAGAGTTGATGGAATTTGTGCATGGTATGAAGCTCGACTGTGCGCCGGTCACGGTACTCCCTGAATTGCATAAACCCGGTTTAATTGTGATGGATATGGATTCCACCGCGATTCAAATTGAATGTATTGATGAGATCGCTAAATTGGCAGGTGTTGGTGAACAAGTGTCAGCCATTACCGAACGGGCAATGCAAGGGGAATTAGATTTTGAAGCCAGTTTGCGTGAGCGAGTCGGCGCATTAGCGGGCGCGAATGAATCAATTCTTGAGCAAGTACGTTTGACATTACCGTTTATGCCAGAGTTAGAAGAGTTGATTAATACCTTAAGCTTACTGGGTTGGAAAACCGCGATTGCATCCGGTGGCTTTACCTATTTCTCCGATCATCTTAAATCAGTATTAGGACTAGATTTCGCTCAATCCAATACGCTTGAAATTGTCGATGGTAAGCTAACCGGACAAGTATTAGGCGATGTGGTTTCGGCGCAAACCAAAGCCGATATTTTGGTGAGTCTCGCCGATGAATATGATGTTGAAGCGCATAATACCATTGCCGTTGGTGATGGGGCCAATGACTTAGTCATGATGGCAACCGCAGGCTTAGGGGTGGCGTATCACGCTAAACCCAAAGTTGAACAACAAGCACAAACGGTAGTCAGATATGCCGGTCTTGGCGGTATCGTATGTATCTTATCCGCGGCATTAATTAAACAAAAACGTGTCAGCTGGAAAGCGATCCCGTAGAATTAGTGCAAGTTTAAAACTTCAAACAAAGGCAGGGCTTAATCGTTCTGCCTTTTTCCATTAAATGATTGAAAATTGAGAGAACTTGATGGCGAATAAAGCAAAACGCGCTTATGTGTGTAATGACTGCGGAGCAGATTTTCCACGTTGGCAAGGGCAGTGTAGTGCTTGCGGAGCATGGAACACCATTACCGAAGTACGACTGGCCGCCTCACCGCAAGTGGCGCGTAATGAACGTTTATCGGGTTATGCCGGTGGCAACACTGAATCTCAAGTTCAAAATTTATCTGAAATTGACTTACAAGAAGTGCCACGGGTATCGACCGGCTTTAAAGAGTTTGATCGAGTCTTAGGTGGCGGCATTGTACCTGGGTCGGCGGTTTTGATCGGTGGTAATCCTGGCGCAGGTAAAAGTACTTTATTGTTGCAAACCGTGTGTCGTTTAGCCGCGCAAATGCCCACATTATATGTCACTGGCGAAGAGTCGCTGCAGCAAGTAGCAATGCGCGCGTCCCGTTTGGGGTTACCAAAAGATCATTTAAAAATGCTGTCAGAAACCAGCGTAGATAAGATTTGCCAAATAGCCGAAAAAGAACAACCTAAGATCATCGTGATCGATTCGATCCAAGTGATGCATGTAGCAGACGTGCAATCTTCACCAGGCAGTGTGTCTCAAGTGCGGGAATCGGCCACCACCTTAACCCGTTATGCCAAACAAAATAATGTGGCAGTATTTTTAGTCGGGCATGTGACCAAAGATGGCACACTCGCCGGGCCTAAAGTATTAGAACATATTATCGATTGTTCAGTATTGCTCGATGGTGGCGCGGACAGTCGCTTTAGAACATTACGCAGTCATAAAAACCGTTTTGGTGCGGTGAATGAACTGGGCGTATTTGCTATGACAGGGCAAGGCTTAAAAGAAGTCAGTAATCCATCGGCGATTTTCTTATCGCGCGGCGATGAAGAAACCTCAGGCAGTTCGGTGATGGTCGTGTGGGAAGGTACCCGTCCACTTCTGGTTGAGATCCAAGCGCTGGTGGATTATTCGCAATTAGCCAATCCGCGCCGAGTAGCGGTAGGCTTAGATCAAAATCGATTATCAATGCTGTTGGCGGTATTACATAAACATGGCGGCTTACAAATGGCCGATCAAGATGTCTTTATCAATGTGGTTGGTGGGGTTAAAGTTGCTGAAACCAGCGCCGATTTAGCATTGTTGATGGCGTTGCTTTCGAGCTTTAAAGATAGGCCATTACCCAAAGATGTGGTGGTGTTTGGCGAAGTCGGCTTAGCGGGAGAAATTCGCCCAGTGCCAAGTGGCCAAGAGCGCTTAATGGAAGCACATAAGCACGGCTTTAAACGCGCGATTGTGCCAGCTGCCAATATGCCTAAAGGCGGTATTGCGGGCATGCAAATCCACGGGGTAAAAAAACTCTCAGAAGCCATTGACGCTTTTGATGAGCTTTAAGTGTTCTATTGTTCAGGGAGCATGGCGTGTGATCTCTTATACCAATTCCATTTAATATTTGCTCAATTTTGAACGATCATTAAATTTATGGCTTGGTATTATTTCATTTCTTTTAGATAACCTAAGCCAAGTTGATTCATTTGAGTTTCAATCCAACTCATGCGTTGCCATTGGTATGGCGTGGGTTGGTTGACTTTAAATAAGTAGGGATTAGGTAATACCGCCGCCAGTCGCGCTGCTTGTGTGGCAGAAAGTTGGTTGGCATTAATACCGAAAAAATGTTGGCTAGCCGCTTGCACTCCGAAAATACTCGGACCAAATTCGGCTAAGTTTAAATAAATCTCGAGAATGCGCGGCTTGTTCCACTCGAGTTCAACCAACACACTTAACCAAGCTTCAATCCCTTTACGAACTAAACTCTCACCTGGCCATAAAAATAAATTTTTTACTGTTTGTTGAGTGATAGTGCTGGCACCACGTCGACGTTCGCCAGTAATGATATCTTCCACCGCTTTGGTAGTGGATTCAAAATCAATGCCGTGATGATTAGGGAAGTGTTGATCTTCGGATGCGATTACCGCGAGTTGCATATAAGGAGAAATAGCATCAATTGTGACCCATTTTGCTGCTGGCTGAGGTTGATGATTTTTAGGTGGCGCGAATTCACGCTGTAATTGCCAACTCCAAAGTACCGGATTTACCCAACGTAATGGCAGCGTAATGAGTATAGATAAGCCGATAAAACCAATAATTAGACGTAATAGCCATTTTTTTATCCATTTTCTCATGCTAATCCTTTCGCTTTTTTTATTTTTGCTTAAAATGCGTTCACAACATCCATTGTTCGGTGAGATAAACCATAGCAGATATTGTAAGTTGGTGATATTCAAGCTGTAACAATCAAGACGTAAATAGAGAGAACGTATCAAAAATCAGTATTAATCACCAAGATTTAGCCGCTTGATACAAGCGAAGAAAAAGATTTTTTATGCAAATGTGCACAGGGGATATCAGTCTTGACAGATTGTGTTATACTCTGCGCGAACTTTATATCCTATTAATAGAGTAAGACAATGACTGACTTATCAAAATACAGAAACATTGGTATTTTTGCCCACGTTGATGCGGGTAAAACAACCACAACTGAGCGTATCCTTAAGCTAACAGGTACTATCCACAAAACGGGTGAAGTACATGATGGCGAATCAACTACTGACTTCATGGAACAAGAAGCTGAGCGCGGAATTACTATCCAGTCAGCAGCAGTAAGTTGTTTCTGGAAAGACCACCGTTTTAACGTTATCGATACTCCTGGACACGTTGACTTCACTGTTGAAGTATATCGTTCTCTTAAAGTTCTTGATGGCGGTGTTGGTGTATTCTGTGGTTCTGGTGGTGTTGAGCCTCAGTCAGAAACTAACTGGCGTTACGCTAACGAATCTGAAGTTGCACGTATCATTTTCGTAAACAAACTGGACCGTATGGGTGCAGATTTCTACCGTGTTACAGAGCAAGTGAAGAAAGTACTTGGTGCTACTCCACTTATCATGACTCTACCAATCGGTATTGAAGATGACTTTAAAGGCGTTGTAGACGTTCTTTCTCGTAAAGCATACATCTGGGACGAAACTGGTCTACCAGAAAACTACACTGTTGAAGATGTTCCTGCGGACATGGTTGACGATGTAGAGCAATACCGTGAAGAAATGATCGAAACTGCTGTTGAGCAAGACGACGACCTAATGATGGCTTACATGGAAGGTGAAGAACCTTCTGAAGAAGAAATCAAGCGTTGTATCCGTAAAGGTACTCGTGACCTAGCGTTCTTCCCAACATACTGTGGTTCTGCATTTAAGAACAAAGGTATGCAACTAGTACTTGATGCTGTTGTAGATTACCTACCAGCTCCAACTGAAGTTGATCCACAACCTCTAATGGATGAAGAAGGCAACGAAAATGGCGAGCACGCTATCGTGTCTGCTGATGAAACATTCAAAGCACTTGCATTCAAAATCATGGATGACCGTTTTGGCGCGTTAACTTTCGTTCGTATTTACTCTGGTAAATTGAACAAAGGCGACACCATCATGAACTCATTCACTGGTAAAACAGAGCGTGTTGGCCGTATGGTTGAGATGCAAGCGGATGATCGTAAAGAGCTTACTTCAGCACAAGCGGGCGATATCATCGCTATCGTTGGTATGAAGAACGTGCAAACTGGTCACACTCTTTGTGATCCTAAGCACCAAGTAACTCTAGAACCAATGGTATTCCCAACTCCAGTAATCTCGATTGCTGTACAGCCTAAAGATAAAGGCGGTTCTGAGAAAATGGGTATCGCTATCGGTAAAATGGTTGCAGAAGATCCATCATTCCAAGTTGAAACTGATGAAGAAACAGGCGAAACCATCCTTAAAGGTATGGGTGAGCTTCACTTAGACATCAAAGTAGACATCTTGAAGCGTACTTACGGCGTAGACCTTATTGTTGGTCAACCACAAGTTGCTTACCGTGAAACTATTACTCAAGCAATTGAAGATAGCTACACGCACAAGAAACAATCTGGTGGTTCTGGTCAATTTGGTAAAATCGACTACCGTATCAAGCCGGGTGAGCAAAACTCTGGCTTTACGTTCAAATCTTCTGTTGTGGGCGGTAACGTTCCTAAAGAATTCTGGCCTGCAATCGAGAAAGGTTTTGCTGGCATGATGGACAACGGTGTTCTAGCGGGCTTCCCAACTCTAGACGTTGAAGTTGAACTATTCGATGGTGGCTTCCACGCAGTCGATTCATCTGCAGTAGCATTTGAAATTGCAGCGAAAGGTGCATTCCGTCAATCTATGCCTAAAGCTGGTGCTCAACTTCTTGAGCCTATCATGGCAGTTGATGTGTTCACTCCTGAAGATCACGTTGGTGATGTTATCGGTGACCTTAACCGTCGTCGTGGCATGATCAAAGACCAAGAAGCTGGCGTTACAGGCGTTCGCATCAAGGCAGACGTACCGCTTTCTGAAATGTTCGGTTACATCGGTTCTCTACGTACAATGACATCTGGTCGTGGCCAATTCTCTATGGAATTCGCTAACTACTCACCATGTCCAAGCAACGTAGCAGAGCAAGTAATTGCTGACGTTAAAGCACGCAAAGAAGCTGAGAAGAAGTAATTCTTATTAGTCACTTTTAAAGCTTAAATAAAAACCCGCTAGTGATAGCGGGTTTTTTTATGTCTTAAATTTGGTTACTGGTTACTGGTTACTGATTACTGGCGCTTTTTGTCATCAATAATTGGAGCTAACCAGATCTTTTCGTACGAAGTATTACCCTTTAAGTCCAATATAAATATTCTCAACCTTCACGCGCGCCCATTCGGTTTTACGCAAAAATTTCAAACTCGATTTGATACTCGGATCGGAAGTAAAACAGCGAATGTTAACCATCTGTCCTAATTGCTCCCAACCGTAATGCTCCACTAATTCAGTGAGTAATTTTTCAAGAGTTATACCGTGTAGTGGGTTGTTGTTTTGCGACATAATAAGCCTAAAGGTAATTGAACTATGGCCAGTATATAGCAATCTGGCCTTAGACTCATTCCTCCCACACCACAAATTTATCACTTGGCCAGTTAGCACCAACATCATGATATTTTTTCTCTAGCACATGACGTTTGATTTTTAAGGTTGGGGTTAAGATATTATTTTCAATCGACCAAGGTTCTTTGATCATTAACACGCCTTTGATTTTGGCATGGGATTCTAAATCTTGGTTAATTTGAGCAATGATCTTTTTGGTCTTTCGCTCATAACGATCGCGATCAAAGTGTTTAAAGGCGTGCGGGATCACCAGTAAAATTGGCGCGGGTAAGCCCAATCCAATTAAACACATCATTTCGACTCGCGAATGTTCAAAGATTTTTTTCTCAATCGGAACAGGGGAAACAAACTTGCCTTTAGCGGTTTTGAAGGTATCTTTTTTACGCCCTTCAATGGATAAGAAGCCTTCATCATCCAAACTGCCAATATCACCAGTGTGTAGCCAACCATTGTCATCAAAACTTTCTTGAGTCGCTTGATCATTCTTGTAATAACCGGCAAATAATCCATGACCACGCACCATGATTTCTTGATCGCTGGCAATTTGTATTTCTACCCCAGGACCTGCTGGGCCAACGGTGCCAATTTTATCGGCTCTAAATGGATAGTTAATGGTGCTATAAGCAAAGGTTTCGGTCATGCCCCATGCTTCGGTGATATTCATGCCAACCTTGTGATACCAGTCTAACAACGCAGGTGAAATTGGCGCAGAGCCACAGCCAAGTACTCGCGCTTTATCTAGGCCTAAACCGGTGGCGATTTTCTTTTTAACGATAGAGTTAATAAACGGGATCGCCAGTAAAATGTTTAACTTACGTTGTGGCATTTTATCTAAAATACGTTGTTGGAATAGCGTCCATAAACGTGGCACCGAGATAAACAAAGTAGGTTGCTGGTTTTTAACATCATCAATAAAGGTATCTAAGCTCTCGACAAACCCCGTCGGCACGCCACCAATCATTGACGAGCCTAGGATATACACTCGCTCGGTAATATGGGCCAAAGGAAGGTAAGATAACAATTTATCGTCGTTTTCGAGTCCGATATGGTTGCTAATGTTATGCGCACTCCACGCAAAGCCGCCATAAGTGAGCATTGCGCCTTTCGGCAGGCCAGAGGTGCCCGAGGTATATACCAGCGACATCAAGGTGTCAGTACGGTGATTGGGTCTCTCTGTGCTTGGCTGATGGCTTTCAACTAAAACAGAATATTCATGCTGACAAGTGGGAACATTGGTATACGGTAAACTTATTGACACTATTTCAGGATGAGCCGCTAACACTTCAACCGTGGCTTGATTGTCGTCTAATTTACCCACAATCACCGCTTTGGCTTCACTATGGGTTAAGCAATGTTCAATCGTTTCTCCGCCTGCAGTTGGGAAAATCGGTACACTCACATAGTCACCCAGCATTAAGGCTAAATCACAAATAAACCACTCGGCGCAGTTTTTTGAAATGAGGGCGATTTTATCTCGTGGCTGGAAACCTAATCCTTGTAATGCTGTGACTAAACTTAAGGCTTGATCGACCACTTCAAAATAAGTGAAGGTTTTCATTTTTCGATCAATTGGTTGCGATAAATAAATTTCGTTTGGACGCTGTTGTGCCCACTCTAATACCTTTTCGTGCGGCATGCTTAACGTATTGAAATCCATCTCTAAGCTTGAGCTCATAATCACACCTTGTGGTTGTTTTTACATAATATTAACATTTGTAGCGTGATAATTAGCAAAGCACAATAAGACAAAGGTCCAACCAGTTGATATTTGTGATCGCAGTAGCCGCTTACTGTGTAAATATTTATGTCGGTGTGATGTGTTGCATTTAATTGATTCAATTGGTTCAACTGATTTGGTTAATCAGGTTAATTCGATTATGGCTGTTGTTTTGTGGTGCTGGTTTAACTACCGGCTAACTTGCCAAACCCGTGCCACATTCTCGGCTAAGTTCGCCATGTTGATTTCAGCCTCGGCAAAAGCGGTGGCTAGGTCTAACGGGCGAGGAATGGCGGCAAAGACCGCGTCAATACCGTAGTCATACACTTCTTGATAGTTATCACCTAAACAACCCGCCAATGCAATCACAGGGATATCATAGCGTTTCGCGGCTTTGGCGACTCCGACTGGGGTCTTACCATGAGCACTTTGCCAATCGATTCGGCCTTCACCTGTAATGACTAAATCGCTACCTTTTAACTGAGTGTCGATGTTTAATGTTGCTAATACGATTTCGATACCTGGCTTTAAAGTGGCAGAAGTAAAGCAGAGGAAGGCCGCCCCTAAGCCGCCAGCCGCGCCAGCACCTTGGATGTCTTTTACTGATTTTCCCAGTTGTTGCTCGATTAAATCAGCGTAATGACTGAGCGCTTGATCAAGTAGCTGAGTGTCTTGTGCACTGGCGCCTTTTTGCTGACCAAAAGTGACGGTTGCGCCATCTTCGCCGCATAATGGATTATCCACATCACACGCGATCTCAATGTCACAATTGGCTAAACGCGCATCAAGGCCACTGATATCAATCGTTTTTATTTGAGTTAAGCCAATACCATTACCTGCAATGGGTTGTTGGGCCTCATCTAAAAAACGCACTCCTAGAGCTTCTAGCATTCCCATACCACCATCATTAGTGGCGCTGCCGCCTAGGCCTAAGATTAATTTTGTCACGCCACTATTGAGTGCATGCAAAATCAACTCTCCAGTGCCAAAGCTGGTGGTGAGTTTAGGATCGCGCTGTTCAGATTTAACATGGTGTAACCCGCTGGCAGCCGCCATTTCGATAATTGCGGTTGATTGGTTATCTCCACCAAGTCGTCCATAAAAAGCCTCAACTGGCATTTTTAATGGGCCAGTTACACTAAGTTCGATCAACTCACCTTGAGTGGCATCAATTAAAGATTGCACGGTTCCTTCGCCGCCATCGGCAACAGGAACTTGTACATATTCGGCTTGAGGCCACACACGGCGCAGACCATCTTCAATGGCTTGGCACACTTGCTTGGCGGTTAAACTTTCTTTAAATGAATCGGGGGCGATAACAATTTTCATTTTGATGTCCTTTACCCTGTTATGAAGGTTTTATTATGGCAGCAAGTATGGATAAATCCTTTAGCGATAGTGCCAAATATTACAAGCGGTGAAATGTCAAAAACTGTGCAAATGAACAATAAGAATGCGAAGTCGAGTTCATGCCCCAATTTATGCTGTTACCTCTATTAGCTGTGACGAAATATACAATTCAACCAATCCGGTAAAATTATGCGGTGAAATATGAGTGATCGATTCAATTTTATCGAGGCGATAACGCAGAGTGTTACGGTGAATAAACAGACTTTCAGCGCAAGCTTTTAAATTACCTTGATGCTCGAACAGTGCGTGCAAGGTTTTAAGTAATTGTCCTGACTTATCTTGTTGCTTTAAGCTCGCTACAGCTTGGCTGAGTTGCTCACCTTGCCATTGCTGCGCTAAAGGCGATAACAGTACCGGCAAACGAAATTCATCAAATAGATATTTGGCTTGTTGTGGATCTTTATTTTTCCCACTGGCGAGAACTTGCAAGGCACTTTGATAAGACAAATGGATATGATTAAAATTGGTAAAAAACTGTCCGAGGGCGATATGTAAGTGATGGATGCCTTGGCGTTTAAGTTGGATTAATAGTCGGTCTATTTTTTTACTCTCAGTCGCAGGAACCCTTTGACCCTTTTTTATATGGCAAGGCGCCAGTACCACGATTTGATTAGTAGACGTGACCGCCATTAAATTATTTTTAGTGGGATTTTCAAGCGAATTAACCGCTTGTTTAATCGAACTAAAGTCATTAGCGTCAATGTCTTTATCAAGCTCGATCAGCATAGCAATTCTTGGTTGAGAAAGATCCAATTGCAGTCTATTCGCCCATAAGTTTAATTGTTCTTGATCCAGTTGATTGGTTATCAATAAAGAAATAAATTCCTCGATATGGCGTTTATCCCACTGTAATTGCTCGACCAAAAATGAATGTTCAATCAACATTTCAGCTGTCATTTTAACCAGCTTAGCGTAGGTGCGGATTTGCTCGGGATCGCCGGTGATCCCAACCACACCAACGATTTTTTGTTGGTGTTTAAGCAATAGATTTATTCCAGCTTTAACCCCTTTTAGGGTGTGTTCGCTATCATGATCAGATTGGCTCACCTCCACCGTGTCATCATGCTGAATCGCTAATAATGCCCCATCATGTAATTGCCCAATACGGCTAGGATCACCACTTGAGATAATTCGACCTGTGTTATCCATCACATTAATATTGGTGTTAATGATCGCCATCGTACGGTCAACGATTTGCTGCGCTAAATGTGTCTCTAGAGATTGATTTGTCAGTGAACGATTCGAAAGTAACTGAGTGGTGGAAAGATTGTTAAGCGGCATGAGAGCGTCCTACTAAGATAACCTGCATTGAGATTATCTTAGAAAGAGCGCTTTGTCAGTGATGAGATGATAAGTTGTGATTTAGAGTTAATTGTGAGCTTGCACAATTACGATGCCAGCTTAAATGCTTTTTTTAACTGCTGTAAATAAGCTTCGTCGCGACACATACTTTTGCCAGGTTCATCGGAAATCTTAGCCACAGGTTTGCCTTGGCAAGCGGTCAGCTTTAATACGATGTTTAAGCTATCGACATTTGGGATATCGCAGGTCAGCTTAGTGCCAATGCCGAAACTGGTTTGAATACGCCCAACAAAGTGAGTGTAGATTTCGGTGGCTTTTTCAAGCGATAGACCATCAGAAAAGACTAAGACTTTGGTGGTTGGATCAATGCCTAGCGTTTGGTAATGACGAATTGCTTTCTCGCCCCATGCGATTGGATCACCACTATCATGACGCAAACCGATAAATTGATGCGAGAAGTCCGCGTTAAAATCACGCAAAAATGCATCCATAGTGATGCAGTCGGTTAACGCCAGCCCAAGCGTGTTGGGGTATTCTTTTAACCATGAGCTTAATGCCATTTGCTGTGAATTGGCCAAAACAGCGCAGAGTTGCTGATGTGCTTGGAACCATTCATGCGCTTGAGTGCCGACTGCAGGAATATTGTATTTATACGCCAGCGCATAATTTGATGTGCCGGTAAATTGCGGGCAGTGCTCAATCAGCTCACTTACAATCGCGTCTTGTACTGCTTTAGAAAAACGGCGACGCGTACCAAAATCAATTAAATTGAAATCAGAAATGTTTGGCTGTTGATTAAAGAGGGCAAGCTTGTGCTTTAAGTGAGTCACCGCATCACTGACTTGAATATCAGGGTATTTTAGTTGCAAACGTAATTCACTGATGATCGCCAGTAATGGCACTTCCCATAAAATCACATCCAACCATTTGCCGCTTAACTTGACCTTGAGTTGTCCTGCTTGCACGCAGACCTCAATGGTATCTTCACTGAGCTGAAATTGCGCCAAATACGCCAGATAATCGGCTTGATAAAAAGGTAATGATGCAAGGTAATCTAACTCAGGTGCGGTGAAGCGTAATTGGCATAAGGCGATAATTTGAGCTTTTAGTGGTTCGAGTAATGCGCTTAAGTCTTCTTGGCTACGACAATGAAACTCGGCCACCACATCAACATTCGGATATTGATGAAAAACCGCTTGTTGCATATGCAGTTTATAGGCATCGGTATCAAGCAGTGAGTCGATAATAACTGAGCCTACACTCGCATCTTCAGCAAGGGTCGGGGTGGTTTGTGTCGATTGGATCGCAGAGTGAGAAATAGTCATAGCATAATTCAAATTACAATAATCTGGCTATTTTACCTGACAACGGGGCGTATGGGAAAGATTCTCACTATTACGTTATTTTTGAGTACTAAAACTATTTGGCCTGCTATGATCTAAAAGCTTTTGGGTCATGATAGGTTCCCCTTGGTTTAGATACAAAAAATCCCAGATAAATTCTGGGATTTCAATTAACTAGCGGGTTCATGTTTTTAAGTGTTGAGCTTTTTAGCTATCACAACCTAAAAGGATAAATACCATCAATTAGTTATTGCTGTGTAGCTCACTGTTAAGCTCAACCGCTGACTTATTGGTGAGGCATTCAATCTTACCTGTCACTGAATTGCGACGGAATAAAAGATCAGGTTTACCAGCAAGATCGCGTGCTTTTGCCACTTCAACTTCATTGCCAGAGGCATCAAGCATGGTTACTTTAGTACCAGCGGTAATGTAGAGACCAGATTCAATGGTACAGCGATCGCCCATTGGGAAACCAAGACCTGCGTTAGCGCCAAGCAGGCTGTTTTCGCCAATCTTGATCACCACTTTACCGCCACCAGAAAGCGTACCCATGATAGACGCGCCGCCACCGATATCAGAGCCTTCGCCAACCATCACGCCAGCAGAGATTCGACCTTCAACCATGCTTACCCCAGTAGTACCTGCATTGAAGTTAATGAAACCTTCATGCATAACCGTTGTACCTTCACCCACATGCGCGCCAAGACGAACACGAGAAGTATCGGCAATACGCACTCCTGTTGGAACAATGTAGTCCACCATTTTAGGGAATTTATCCACGCAATCGACCGTGATCACTTCACCTTTTAGGCGAGCATCAATTTGACGCGCCGCAAGTTCAGGTAAATCGATAGGACCTTGGTTAGTCCAAGCAATGTTGTGCAGCAGGCCAAAAATACCATCCAGTACAATGCCGTGTGGCTTAGCTAAACGATGAGAAATAAGTTGCAGTTTTAAGAAGCCTTCAGCAACCGACGTTGGCTGCTCATCGGTGGCTAAAATAACGAGCACTAATGGCGCTGATGATTGCGTTGCTTTTTCAGCAAAATCGGCATTGGCAATATCACCTTGAGCTGCAAAAGCGGTTGCCAATTCTGATGCGATTTCAGGAGTGATCTCAATCGCTTGGTTGCCTTGCTTGTAACCAGTCACTTGAGAAATCGCCGCGACCAAAGTATCGGATGGATTGATTACTGGGCTTGGGAAGAATGCTTCGATGATTTTGCCATCACGGTTTTTAGTTGCGGTGCCGAAGGCAAGTGCGAAATTAGCCATTTAAGATGTTTCTCCATATAAAATAATTGGTATCAAGTTGATTGAATCGACTGATTGAATGTAAAACTGTTAGTTCAATCATAATGATTGCGCCGCGCAGTGAAAAGGCTTGAAGTGAAAATAATGTAATTAATTGAGGCAGACAATAAAAAAGCTAATCGCAGTATTTAGCGATTAGCCTTCAATATTCAGCCTTCTCATTGGATAAACCATGAAGGCGTGAAGCTATAAGTCAGCTTAAGTGAACGCTTTGAATGCTTGCTCAATACCTTCAATCAGCATTTGCATACCGATAACCGCCAAAATTAAACCCATCATTCGAGTGACCACATCCAATGCACTTGGACCAATCGCTTTGACAAATCGCTCGCCAAACACAAATAAGAAATAGGTTAAAATACACAGTAGCCCAAAAGAAATAATGGTGGTGACCAGTTGGGTTATGCCACCAGAAGCGGCGAAGTTCATCGCGGTTGCTATGGTGCCGGGACCGGCCAAAAGAGGCATTGCAAGGGGGGTAATCGCTAAGCCCAAAGCGGCTTTTTTTTGTGCTTCTATATCAACATCTTTAGTTTGCGGTTTATCGGCTGGCGACTTGCCTTGCAGCATGTGAAAACCAATTAAAAATACCAAGATCCCGCCGGTAATGCGTAAGGCGTATAAGGTAATACCAAAGATATCGAAAATGACCTTACCACTGATGGCGAAAATGGTAATAATAATAAACGCGAGGAAAGTGGATCGTAATGCCACCGACTTGGTGGTCGCTCTATCATCACCTTTAGTTAAGCCTAAAAAAATCGGCGTATTTGCGATAGGGTTCATGATGGCAAAAAAGCCCATAAATACGGTTAAAATATGAATGATTAACTCTTTCATTTTAATGCCTTTTTAATTTTCTAATTGCATCAACACTAATCCTTCTGCGCGTTAACTTCAATTACTTCGGCAATAAAAAAGGCAACAACCGCGTTTGCGATTATTGCCTTTATGTACTTTAAATCAGATCAGGGAAAAACTAAGCCGCATCTGCGTCATCGCTTTCTTCATCAGTCTCTGGGACTGCTTTTACCGCTTTCTTTGGTGTTGGTTTACGTTTAGCACCAAGCGCGTAAAGGACTTCTTCTTTGTTTTGAGCCAGATAAAGCGACAATTCTTCTTTTTGTGCGTCATCTTCGATAAGTTTGCTGGTTTCTAACAAAGTAAATAGCTCATCCGCCATATCTAACATTTTGTCATAAGCGTCAGCTTCAGCTTTAGAAGTAAAAGTCATCTTCTCTTCTCCGTTGCGTTCCACCACGTACTTGACGATTACAGCCATGGTTATCCCCGTATTATGTAAGTTTATTTCGACTGGGTTTTTATACAGTTTTTTAAGCTGATTGTCCAGTAAGGTTGAGGAGGGAGCTTCGGCTTCTGTTCACCTCGTAACACCTCGTATACAAGTTATGCTTGTGTCCAAAGCGCGCCTTTGGTTACACTTTCATCACTATTCAAACACTTAATAAAGTTGTGCTATGAAAAAGTTAATCCCGTTTATTGCCTTATTGGTTAGCGCCAATGTTTATGCTGCCGGATCGGATCTGAAAGCGACGATGAAAGAAATGAAATTCGAATTCAAGCATGCTGCTGAAGCGCAAACTATCAGTGAGATGCAAGTACCAGTGACCAACCTGACTGAGTTGATTGATAAAGCGAAGTTAGGTGCTTATCCACCAGAAAAGCAAGACTTGTACTTGGAAGGTTTCAATAAATTAACGGTTACGTTGGAGAATGTAGAAACGAGCCTAAAAGCAGGGGAACTTGATCAAGCGAAACAACAATTACGCCAAGTTGATGAGCTTAGAATTGAATACCATGATAAGCGCAACCCAAGTATTTGGAGTAAATTGTTCGGTTAAAAGCTATCTTTTAGCTGAAAGTACCTCCAATAACGAGATAATGAAAACACACGGTTCAAACAGAAAATACGTCGGTTTTTAACTCTTTAGTGCGCTTAATTAAATAGTCTTTAAATTCTCGTACTCGCAGTGGCATTTTATATCTTGGTTGGTAATACAAGCTGAATTCAAATTCACTGCGGGTATAAGGTTGAAGTAGCGCAATCAATTTACCTGAGTCAAGTTCCGTTGTGACCAACACCTCATTATGACGCATTGAGTTCGCGCGAAGGGTTGGCAAGCTTAACGAAAGCCTATACCCCAACGCCAAAAGGCAATCTTGATATTGTTAATGTGGATGTGAATACCAATGGCTGACGTATCCCTGCGCGTATCTATCATAAGCCATTGAGCAATAAAGCGACTAAGCCAGGTGTGCTTTTCTTTATTCATGGCGGCGGGCATCTTAGCGGTTCGGTCGGTGTGTATGATCCTATCGCTCGCAATTTGGCATTGGCAACGGGTGACATTGTGGTGGCGGTCGATTATCGTCTTGCGCCAGAAAATCCTTACCCAGCGGGTTTGAATGATGCGCGCGCCGTTTTACTGCAAACATACTCTTTGTTAGACAGCCAACATATCGCCTATCAGCATAATCTAACCTTAGCTGGCGACAGTGGTGGTGGTGCTTTTAGTGCGACTCTAGCGGCGGAATTTCAAACCTCACATGCCGGATTTATTAACCAACTTGTTTTAATTTACCCTAGCTTGGATTACACCCTTGCTTGGCCTTCATTAAAAGAAAATGGCACCGGTAAATTATTAGATGAAACTAAGATCAGTTGGTACTTCGATCAGTATTTTCAAAATAAAGAAGATCGTCGTGAGCACTCGCCATTATATATGCCAATAACCAAGGCTTATCCAAAAGTGTTGTTGTTTACCGGTGGGCTTGATCCGCTGCGTGATGAAGATTTTGCTTATGCTGCGCGTTTAAAAGCCGCTGGAGTTCCACTTCAACATCAGCATTTTCCAACCGTGACACATGCGTATTTGATGATCCAAAATCTTGTTCCAAAAGAAGTGCAAACCACCTACCAGCTTATTGGTGAATTTGTCGCGCATAACAGCGCACAGACGAGTGCAAAATAAGATCTGTAATCAAGTGAGAGCTAACGTTAAGTTGGCTCTCATTGGTTTTACTCCACTAACCATGCTTTGGCAGTTTCCAGTCAGAGCAAAAACCAATGAATGTTTTTAATAGTGGGCTTTGGTATTTTTCTTTATGCACTAATAACCAAAATCGGCGGGTCATATCTAATGGTAGTGGGATCTCTATGACTCGTTTACTGTTAATGGCTGATTGCGCCGCCAGACGAGATAAACAGGCTAAGCCTAGGTTGGCGGTGGTAGAATTTAAAATGGCTTCGGTGGTATTAAGTTGAAATGCCTCATGCCAATTCTCTAGTCTTGGCGCGATGGTGCGTAGGAAGAATTCTCGCGTGCCGGAGCCGGGTTCTCGTAATAACCATTCACTTGATTCTAAATCGCTAATGCGTAAATTGCTTTGCTGAGCCAGTGGGTGATCGGGCGAGCACACGACGCACATTTCATCTTGTCCCCATTCTTGCATGATCAATTGATCGGACTGAACTTTCCCTTCGACCAAGCCAATATCAAGCTGATAATCCATGAGCTTTTGGCAAATCAGCGCGGTATTCGAAATAAATAAACCTTGGTGATGATGTTGAGTTTGCAGACGAAAATCGCGTAATAAATACGGTGCCACTTGGTTGCCAATGGTGTCACTCGCGCCAACTTTTAGTTCACCGTTTAAGGCATCGTTGGCTTGGAATAAGCTGCCAATATCCTCGGTGCGGTGCAATAACTCATCAGCAAGAGGCAACAGTCGTTTACCTTCTTGGTTTAATACTAAGCGATTATTGACCCGATCAAATAATGAGTGGCCGAGTTGACGCTCTAATTCTGCTAAAGACAAACTGACTGCTGCTTTGGATAAGAACAACTTTTCAGCCGACACCGTCAAGGTTTTATGTTGGGTGATGGTGGCGAATACTTTGAGTTGTTTCAGTGTGATGTTCATATTTGTCCTGGGTAATGAGGCATTGGCTTTGAAACTAACAATCGGCCTATCTTACACGCGTGTATTGATGGTGGGAAATGAATTACCTTATTTTGTGATGATGGGGTTTTAAGATTGTAATGTTCGATTTATCAAATGCCTATAGGGTGAAAAATGGCTTTTGTGATAGTCTTTTACCATCCCTCCAAAATTATTGTCAGGTGCCTTGTGTTTACTATTTACCATTCCAACCAAGTTGATGTGCTTAAATCATTATTAGTGGAATTGATTCGTTTAAATCCACTGCAAAATCCGTTCGATTCAGAGCAAATCTTGGTGCAAAGCCCAGGCATGTCACAATGGTTAAAAATGGAAATGGCGCAAGAGTTTGGTGTGGCAGCCAACTTAACCTTTCCGCTACCGGCGACCTTTATTTGGGAAATGTTTACCAAGGTGCTGACTGATGTTCCAAAGCGCAGCGCTTTTAATAAAGAAGCGATGACCTGGAAATTAATGCAACTGTTGCCGCAGCAATTAGAACTAGCCGAATTTTCGCCACTTAAACAGTACCTGCAAGACGATGATGACCAATCCAAACGCTATCAATTAGCCGAGAAAATTGCCGACACTTTCGATGGTTATTTAGTTTATCGCCCTGAATGGATCGCCACTTGGGAAGCGGGTGAGGTGGTGGAAGAGCTCGGCGATGAGCATCCATGGCAACCTATTTTATGGCAAGCTTTGTACGATCAAACCGTGGCGCTCGATCAATCACCTTATCATCGAGCCAATCTCTATGATCATTTCATTGATACATTAGAATCTATGCTGGAAACGCCACAAGGATTACCACCGCGTTTATTTGTGTTTGGTATTACCGCGCTACCCCCTCGATATATGGATGCGCTGCATGCTCTTGGCCAGCATATTGATGTACATTTAATGTTTACCAATCCTTGTCGTTATTACTGGGGCGATGTGAAAGACCGTAAATATCTGGCCAAGTTGGCGGCGAAAAATCGGCAAAAAATGCGTTGGTTGCATAATCAGTCTGAGTTAGGTGAAGCCACCGAACAATTGAAAGGAAGCATTGAACAAAATGCTCAACCAGAATGGCAACAACTGCATACGGAAGAGGCGGTAGGCAATAGTTTATTGGCTTCTATGGGCAAACTTGGGCGCGATAATCTGTATTTGCTGTCTCAACTGGAAGCCAATGAAATCGACGCGTTTGTCGATATTGAGTCGCAAAGTTTACTGCATTGTATTCAAGCCGATATCTTAGAATTACGCGAACATCAAGACGATCAAAAACTAAACGATAGTGAGCACAAACCCGTTATAGCGTTGGGCGACCATTCGCTGCAATTGCATGTTTGTCATAGCCCGATGCGCGAAGTAGAAGTGTTACATGATCGATTATTGGCCATGTTTGATGCCGACCCTAGTTTAAAACCGCGCGATATTATCGTGATGGTGGCGGATATTAATGCCTACAGTCATGCCATTCAGGCAGTGTTTGGCAATGCGCCCAATGAGCGTTTTATTCCTTATTCGATTTCCGATCGCAGCGCCGATCAAGAAAATCCTATTCTGCAAGCGTTTATGGCTTTATTAACGTTGCCAAAACAGCGTTGCCAAGCATCCGAAATTTTACAACTGCTAGAAGTGCCGGCGGTGATGGCGCGATTTGGGATTGAACCACAGCAATTTGAACGAGTGACTAATTGGGTTGAGCAAGTGGGGATCCGGTGGGGATTAGATGAGAAAACCGCACAACAGTTTGAATTGCCGAATCAAAAACACAACACTTGGTTATTCGGTATCGAACGGATGTTGATGGGGTATGCGATTTCTGAGCAATCAGGATTATTTCATGGTGTCGAAGGGGATATCGCACCCTTTGATGAAGCCCAAGGCATGGATGCGGAGCTTGCCGGTAAATTAGCCGAATTTGTGCGCCGTTTGCAGTATTATCGCGACCAATTGCTACAAACTCAATCCTTTGACAATTGGCAACATACCTTATTTAAACTGTTAGAGGATTTCTTCTCGGTCGACTTAGAAGGCGAAAGCGTGTTGGCGTCGATTCGCGCTTGTTTGCAGCAGTTACAGCAACAATTAAGCGATGCCGGCGTTACCGATGCGATTTCACCGCAAGTACTAGAGCAATATTTACAAGATCACCTCTCCAGTTCGCGTGTCAGTCAGCGCTTTTTAGCTGGACAAGTGAACTTTTGTACCTTGATGCCAATGCGCTCGATCCCCTTTAAAACTGTGTGCTTGTTAGGCATGAATGATGGTTTGTATCCACGCAGTGTCAATCCTGAAAGTTTTGATTTGATCGCAGGGCGAACTCGCGCAGGTGACCGTTCGCGCCGAGATGATGATCGCTATTTGTTTTTAGAAGCCCTGCAATCGGCGCAAAACAATTTATACATCAGTTACGCAGGGCGCTCGATCCAAGATAACAGCGCCAAAGAGCCATCGGTGCTGGTGGCGGAGTTATTGGAATACTGCCAACAAAACTATGCCTTAATTGGTAGTGAGCACTTACCAAGTGATGATTCTGGTGTGGCGCTTATAAACACGATCACCCATTATCATCCGCTGGTGCCCTTTAGCCCCAGTGTGTTTGCTACCGGCAATGCACACGATAACGACTACGATCCCGCCATTGCCAGTTATGCCAAAGAGTGGCTTCCGGTGGCACGTTCAATTGACGTGGCGGATGGCATTGATAATTCAAGAGATAATGAAGCGCCAGCGGAGTTAGAACCTTACATCAAACAACTTGAACCGGACCACCTTGGGGTGTATTCACTTGAACTGCAAGAGTTACAACGTTTTTGGCGCTTGCCGGTTAAGTACTTCTTCAATCAACGTTTAAAAGCGTATTTTGATGGCAGTGAAGCATTATCCAATTGCAGTGATGATGAACCGTTTAACCTGAATGGTTTAGAGTCGTACCAGATTAGTGAACACTTACTTAGCGCATGGTTGGCAGCGCGAGTTAATGGCGATCCAAACCACGATTTTAGCTCGATAGCTCAGCAGGTGATTGGGGAACAAAGCGCGCAAGGGAAATTACCCTTGGCCCAGTTTGGCCAGTTAACTTCGACGCAATTGATCAATAAGGTCGAACAACTGATCCCGCCATTAACTCAGTTAACTGCGCAGTTGCAACCGGACATTGAAATCAATCTTAGCCTTACGATTGAGCTTGATGGGGTGGTTTACCCACTTAAAATCAGCGGCTGGTTGAATGGTCTTTATCGACACTCAGCTCCCGATGTTACTTCAGACGATGCTACTTCAGACGCCGCTACTTCAAATAAAACCAGTTTGGTTCGCTACCGCACCGGCTCAATACATGGCGTTAATATGCTGGGGTGCTGGTTAGAACATCTGTGCATGAATGCCAGTGGCGCGTGTCAAACCAGCGAACTGTTGGGGCTGAATAAACAAGGTTTGCAACACTTTCAGTTTCAAGCTCTTGAGCAAAATATGGCTTTAGATTTACTCACCGAATTAGTGAGGTATTACTACCAAGGCTTAAATGCGCCGTTATGCTTTGTGCCAAAAACCGCCATGGCTGGAGTCGAAGTAGGGTATGAAAAATCCGATTGGAGTCAAAATAATTCGACTTGGTTTGGGTTTACGAAAGAAAGTGATAAAGAAAAAGCAATTAAAGCGATGGCGAAAGTTTTCCAAGACAGTTACAGCTTTGCCGGCGAAGGCAGTAACGATTATATTCAACGAATTTGGAAGCAATGGACGCCAGAGTTGGGAGCTGAATTATTACAACGTGGTGAGGCGGTGTTAAAACCTATGCTTGATAAAACCGTGGCAGTTTCAGACCAAACAGGGAAACAATAATATGACGCAATCACTTAATAGTATGACGTTTCCTTTGCATGGTGCGCGCTTAATTGAAGCCTCTGCTGGAACCGGAAAAACCTTCACCATTGCGGCGTTATATTTGCGTTTATTGCTGGGTCATGGCGGTAAAAGCGCTCATGAGCAACCATTAAGCGTTGATCAGATTTTGGTGGTGACCTTTACCGAAGCGGCAACAATGGAATTGCGCGGTCGTATTCGCAGCCGTATTCATGAAGCCCGCATCGCGTTTAGTCGCGGCGAGAGTGACGATGCTATTATCTGTCGGCTATTGGACGAGGTGACCGATCACCAAAGTGCGGTGGCAATTTTACTGCAAGCGGAACGCCAAATGGATGAAGCGGCCATTTTTACTATTCATGGTTTTTGCCAACGGATGCTGACCCAAAATGCCTTTGAATCGGGCAGTCGTTTCCAAAATGAATTACTCACCGATGAAAGCCAATTAAAACTGCAAGTGGTGAGTGACTATTGGCGTCGCACTTTTTATCCGATGTCGGCCGATTTAACCATAAAAGTCAGCCAAGTGTGGTCATCCCCGCAAGATTTATTGCATGAGATTTCAAATTATTTATCTGGTGAAGCGTTAACTTTTCCTAATGATATGAGCACCGATCCCAAAGTGGATTTAGATCTGTTGTTGCAAGAAAATCTTAAACGGATTGATAAGGTGAAGCAATTATGGCGCGATGCTAAAGAGAACTTTAATGATGTGATCAGTGAGTCTGCGGTCGATAAACGTTCTTACAGTTCGCGCAACTTGCCTAATTGGGTGGCGCAAGTATCCGATTGGGCGCAAAGCCAAGACCGAAGTGGTTTTATCCATGAGCATGTAGAGAAGTTTTCTCAGCAAAGAATCAACGACAAAACCAAAAAATCGCCAGTGGCTACCCATGAGGTTTTTACTGCGATTGATGAGCTACTTGATAACCAACCAGACTTTGGCTTGTTCTTCAAATATCGCGCCATTACCCAATGTCGAAAAATGTTGCTGGAAGCGAAAAAAGCCCATAGTTGGTTATCATTTGATGATTTATTAAGTCAGCTTGGTGGTGCGATTGAAAGCGATGAACAAGGGCTATTAACCGAACGTATTCGCCAATTATTTCCCGTTGCCATGATCGATGAATTCCAAGATACCGATCCATTGCAATACCGAATCTTTAGCCGTATTTATCTTGAGCACTCCCAATGTGGTTTGTTTATGATTGGCGATCCTAAACAGGCGATTTATGGCTTCCGTGGCGCGGATATTTTTACTTATATTCAAGCTCGCAATGAAGTTAGTGCTCACTACACCTTAGACACCAACTGGCGCTCTAGCCAAGCGGTCATTGAGGGAGTGAATGGCATCTTTGAATTTGATCAATACCCATTTATTTATAACGATGACATTCCATTTTTACCGGTCAATGCCAGCCCCAAAGCCGATCTTATGCATTGGAGCCTCAATGGGCAACCGCAACCCGCACTCAATGTTTGGCTGCATAAAAGTGATGATGGCGCGCCAGTGAAAGCCGATGATTACACCGCTGAAATGGCCAATGCCACCGCCTATCAAATCAATCATATTTTATCGGCGGCGCAACAAGGTAATGGGGTCTTTAATGATAAAAAAGGCCAGCCTCACGCCATTCAAGCCAGTGATATTGCAGTATTAGTGCGCACCGGACGCGAAGCCAAACAAGTCAAACAAGCGCTGTCACAGCAAGGCATTGCCAGTGTGTATTTGTCTAATCGTGACAGTGTGTTTGATAGCGTGGTGGCAAAAGATGTATTGCGCTTATTAACGGCCGCGCTCAATCCAAGTGATGCCGGTTCGCTGCGCGCTATTTTGGCCAGTGATTTATTTGATTTGAGCATGGGACAACTCGATAGTTTTAACACTGATGAAAATGCGTGGGAAACGATCGTGAATGAATTTGAAAACTATCAACAGATCTGGTTAAAACGTGGTGTATTACCTTTGATCCGCGCGGTATTAACGCAACGTCATATTGCCGAACGTTTGTTAGCAAAAGCCAGTGATGGTGCCGATAAGGATCATGACGGCGAACGTAAACTGACCGATCTGTTGCATTTAGCCGAACTGACGCAACAAGCCAGCTTAGAACTCGATGGTGAAAGCGCGTTGATCCGTTGGTTAGCCGATAATATTGAACAGCACGATGATGGCGCGGGCGATCAAGTGCAACGTTTGGAATCGGAGCGTAACTTGGTGCAGATCATCACCATTCATAAATCCAAAGGCTTGGAATATGACTTGGTATTTATGCCGTTTGTGATGAACTACCGCGCAAGCAGTGTGGCGAAATACCACGACGATGAAGCCCAAATAACCATGCTCGATTTATCCAAACCTGAAGAGGGGTTGGAACTGGCAGAAAAAGAACGCTTAGCCGAAGATTTGCGCTTATTGTATGTTGGCTTAACTCGCGCTGTGTATGGCTTGTTTATTGGCGTGACCTCGATTAAAAAAGGCAATGGCAAAGTATCGAGCAGCGAAAAAAGTGCGCTCGGCTATTTATTGCAACATCATGAGACATTAGACCCAAGTGGTTTGAGTGACGCTTGTGCTGAATTGGCAGGCAAAGTGCCAGCGGTGACGATTTGTGATGCACTGCCAGATACCCCAGCCAGTCCATATATTCCCCAACCAAGTAAAATTACGGATTATCAAGCGCTACAATTGAAAGCGCGTATTGACCGCCGCTGGCACATGACCAGTTATTCAAGCTTGATTAAGCAATCTCATGCTCATACTAGCGATACTCATCAATCAGCGGAATTTGATGTTGCGGTGGATTTAGACAAACCAATTGATAGCGATGCGGTGCTCGATAGTCAATGGGTTCAATCCGATGCCTATGGGGATTGGGATCTCGATGATCCTAATGATGCACAGGCGCAGATTGAAGCCGATCCTTGGTCGATGTTTGCCTTTCCGCGTGGCGCTCGTCCTGGCACTTTCTTGCATAGTGTGTTTGAAAATATTGAATTTACCCAAGCGGCGACCAGCGCTGACAATACCGCGCAAATTGAAGCGTTATTAAAGCAAGAAGATTACCCGCTTGAATGGTTGCCAACGTTGCAAACCATGGTTGATAACGTGCTCAACACGCCATTAGACGGGCAAGATTTGTGTTTATCGGGCTTATTGCCAGCGCAACGTTTGGTTGAAATGGAGTTTTTATTGCCTATTGAAGCGTTATCGGCCATGCCGCTGAATAACATCCTTCATCAACATGATCCGCTTTCTGCCCAAGCGCAAGATTTAGGTTTCTTTCCGGTGCAAGGTATGTTGAAAGGCTTTATTGATTTGGTGTTTGAGCATCAAGGAAAGTATTACGTGCTTGACTGGAAATCCAATCATTTGGGCGATCGTTATCATGATTATCAACAACACCAATTGGAAAATGCCATGCTCGATCATCGTTATGATCTGCAATATCAAATCTATTCGCTGGCACTGCATCGTTACTTGCGCAGTCGTTTAGCCAATTATGATTATCAGCAGCATTTTGGCGGAGTGTATTATGTTTTCTTACGCGGGTTCTCAAAACCGGATCCATTAGAGGTTAAGGCTCAACCTCATGGCGTGTTTAATACTCGTCCAAGTTTGGCTTTTTTGACCGAATTAGATGCACTGATCGCCGATGTTTCATCTGACATAAATAAACCTAGCACCGATAAAAACAGCATTGATAAAGATGAAGGCCAACAACAAGGAGAGCTTTTCTAATGGAGACTCAAATTCAAGAAAATGCTAACCGCGCACTCAGCTTTATGCAAGCGTTGCAAACCGATGGTCTATTACGAGCCATTGATGTGCAATTAGGTGGCTGGGTGTATCAACAACAGCTTTTATCTCAACCACAAGTGCCCAATTTAGTGGTGACAGGGAGCCGCACCACCCATGCAGAATCGATGGCATTACTGGCCTGTATGGTGAGTTATGAGTTTGGTCGTGGCCATATTTGCCTTAATCTGGATGAATGGGATTTGTTTGAAAGCCTATCGCTGCGTTTCTTATTTAAGCGCCAACCAAAGTTACAGCAAGATTATGGTGAGTGGCTCGAATCGCTTAAATCGTGTGACTGGCAGCAAGTTTGTCGCGATTCATTATTAGTGACACTCGATCCAAAATTAGCCGACCTTGGCAGCAGTGCGCCGCAACCTTTGGTGTTGGAAAATCGCCGTATTTACTTAAATCGGTATTGGCAATACGAAAGTCAAGTGGCAGAGCAATTGCGTCAACGCGCCGAACCGTTGGCCTTAAGCTCATTACAAATTAAGCAACTCACTCAAACCTTAAATCGCTTGTTTGCGCGCGATTATGGTTATTTATGGGATAAGCTTTGCGATACGTTATCCAGTCAAATTCAGCGCCAGCAATGGGTGTGTGAAATGTTGGATGTACAACTTGATAGAATGGCATCTGAAACGACTCTTGATTGGGCGGCAATTGATACCGCGCTAACTCAAGCTAAAACGGTGGATGATCTACAGGTTTTAGACTTCTTAGTGCCGCAATCGGTGTGTCTAAATTGGCAAAAAGTGGCGGCGGCGGTAGCATTAACCCGTCGTTTTGCGGTGATCTCAGGTGGCCCAGGTACCGGAAAAACCACCACGGTAGCGAAATTATTGGCCGCCTTGATTGAGCAATCGCTGGGCGAGTCCGATCCAACTCAAGTGAAGGTTCCTACCATTAAGCTGGTGGCGCCAACCGGAAAAGCGGCCGCGCGTTTAACCGAATCCATTGGCAATGCTATCGATCAACTGCCGATTGCGCCTCAAGTGAAAGCGTTATTGCCAGCCCAATCTAGTACCATTCATCGCTTGTTAGGCGCAAGACCCAACACCGTAGCGTATAAATATAACCGTACTAATCCATTGCATGTGGATATTTTAGTGGTCGATGAAGCCTCAATGGTCGATTTGCCTATGATGTTCCGATTACTCGAAGCACTACCAAAACAGGCGAGATTAATCTTATTGGGTGATAAAGATCAACTGTCGTCGGTAGAAGCGGGGGCCATTTTAGGGGATATTTGCCGATTTTCTGAGGTGGGATACCAAGCTAATTATTTGCACACACTGGCGACATTAACCCAGTTCGACACTCTGCCATGTGCCACTCAAGGCAGTTCGATTGCCGACAGTTTATGCATGCTGCAAAAGAGTTATCGTTTCCATGCCCGCTCTGGCATTGGTCAATTAGCCAAAGCGATGAACGCTGGCGATGCACAACAAATGCAACGCACTTGGCAACAAGGTTTTAATGATATTACGTTGCATCCGTTTTACCCCGATACGGCAGTGTCTGCTGCGGATGGCCAAGCCAGCACTAGTATTGCAGATGCCCCATTAACCCAAAAGCAAATTCGCCCTCAATTGTTGGCTTTATTGGTGCAAGGTTTCCAAGCGTATTGTAATGGTTTATCCGGTGGCGTCAGTGAGAAAAGCAAAACTGAGATGGAGCAAAAGGCTCGTGATGTTCTCAATGCTTTTGCCTCGACTCGTTTATTGTGCGCAGTGCGTGACGGGGAGTTTGGGGTACAAGGCATGAACGATGCAATTGAAAAAGCGCTGACTCAAAAGCGCCTTATTCAGCCGATAGATAATGCACAATGGTATGTCGGTAAACCGATTATGATCAGCCAAAATGATGCCTCGTTAGGTTTGCATAATGGGGATATTGGGATGTGTTTACTGGATGAATCGGAAGAGGTGGCAAGACTGCGAGTGTATTTTGAAATGCCAGATGGTCGAATAAAAGGCATCCTGCCTAGTCGGATCCCATCCCATCAATTGGCTTTTGCGATGACGATCCATAAATCGCAAGGCAGTGAATTTGAGCATACTGTTTTGCTTCTACCTGTGAAATTAAACCCTATTCTAACGCGCGAATTAATTTATACTGGCGTTACACGAGCTAAATCTCGCTTAGATTTATTCGCCAATCCACAGGTTTTGGCGCAAGGTGTTACCATTAAAACCAAGCGTACCAGTGGTTTGAGTGAAAAATTAATAAAAAATTAGAATGGACAATAGCCTATGTATTTTGGAAATGTAAAACGTTTGGAGTGGAGTTTTCTACCGGCTCATTTTTTAAATTATCTTGAGCAAGCACTGACAATTGCGGCAAATCATGAAGAAACCGGTCGTTATAATATTGATGGCGACAACGTTTTTTGTGTACTGATGACACCAGAAACCGAGCCAAAAGAGTTGCGAAAAACAGAAATTCACCGTGATTATCTTGATATCCAACTTCTACTTGAAGGAGAAGAAACGTTTGGTTATTCAATTGAAACGCCTCAGCCATTGTTAGATAAGCCGGAGTACACCAATGATGTGCTGCTGTTTAATGAAGTCGGTAATGAGAGTTATATTTCCTTGCGTGCGAATGACTTTATTATTTTCTATCCGGGTGAATCACATCGACCACAATGCGCGACGCGCGAGCCAATGGCGATCAAAAAAATCGTGGTAAAAGTGCATAAGAGTATGATTTAGGCTAGAGAACCGAGAGTCTGGTATCGAGAGCCGAAAAGTTAAAAGCAAAAACCGAAAACGCTTCGCTGCGAGATCAAAGCCTTTACTGAGGTAACTTTGATCTGGTGCGAAGCGTTTTTTTTGAGGTGATTATCGGATCAATTGAATACGCCGAAAAGACGCTGTCCCATCCTTGGATGCTTGAGAAAAGGCCATCCATGGCCTTTTACACTTTTCTCTGTACTCAATCTTGATCGGTCATTAAATTTATGAAATTTACCCGCAACCCGAGCGTAGCGTCCTCGCATCCCGCGCTTCAGTTCAAACCTTCAATACCAAAATTTTTGATTTACGTTGATAGTTATATAAACCTTGTTTTGCCATTGGTAGCGATTCCACCCCAACTTCCTCAAAGCCTTGTTCTCTAAACCAGTGCAAACTGTGAGTGGTGAGGACAAACAGTTTCGTGATCCCTTTTTGCTTGGCTTGTTGACGCATGTGATTGAGCAATAGTGCGCCGCGATCGCCATCTCGGTAATCAGGATGAATGGCCACGCACGCCATTTCTGCCATTTTATCGTCGATATAAGGATAGAGGGCGGCACAGCCTATGATCAGGCTGTCTTTTTCGATAATGGTAAATTGATAAATTTCTTGTTCAAGTTGTTCACGCGAACGACGCACTAAAATGCCTTGTTCTTCTAAAGGGTGGATCAGATCTAAGATCCCGCCAATATCGTGAATGTCAGCATTACGAGTTTGTTCAGCGCTGGCCATGACGATTTGAGTACCAATCCCATCAAAGGAGAACAACTCTTGCAGCAGCGCACCATCAGCTTTGTAACTGACTAAGTGACAGCGAGGCACGCCGGCACGACAGGCACTGATCGCGCCACGTAAAAAACGAAATGTACCGCTGGAGTGGCCATTTTCGGTGTCATGTTGCGCTTCAATGTCTTGAACGATTTTTTCGGCGCACGTTGGGAATAATTCGGGGATCACGTGGTTTTCGTTATCAAGAATGCCTTGCTCTGAGCAAAATCCGATCAGTTTATAAGCTTTAAGACGAATGGCAACTTGAGTAGCCACATCTTCGTACATTAAGTTAAAGCTTTCTCCGGTGACCGAACTGGCGATAGGGCCGAGTAGCACGATCGAGCCCATATCTAACATGCGATTAATGGCGGCGTGATCAATACGGCGAACTTTGCCGCTATGACAATAATCGATACCATCATCCACTCCCAGCGGCTGGGCAATGATAAAATTACCACTGGCGACATTCAGTTGAGTGCCTTGCATTGGCGTATTACGCAAACTCATCGATAAGCGGGCAGTGATGGCAAGTTGTAATTGTCCCGCCGCTTGCATCGCCATGCCGAGCGCATTTTCATTGGTGATACGAACGCCTTTATGATAAGACGATTCACATTGATGTTTGGCTAAATTGGCATTAATCTGAGGACGCGCGCCATACACCAACACAATTCGGACTCCTAAGCTGTGCAGCAAAGCGATGTCGTTGATGATGTTGTCAAAATTGCTATCGGTAAAGGCTTCTCCACCGAGCATGATTACCATGGTTTTACCACGATGAGCGTTAACGTAAGGGGCGGATTGACGAAATCCTTTCACTAATGCAGTACTGCGCATTCTATACAACCTTCCATGATTACTTATATTAAAATAATGACTAATTATTCATTGTGGTGCAATGGTTATTTTATAATATTGATCGTAATACACTGTGCCATAAACCAAATAAAATGTTGAGAGATGTGTCTTAACTGTTCATCTTGCTTGTGCCTTTTGGTTATTTTTGTCATGCTGCTCGAAACTCTCTCTTAACCCCTTTTATGGTGATTATCTCGTGTCTCTATTCTCAATATTTTCTTCATTGTCTAGTTTGCCTGCTTGGTCGACAGTGAAGCGTTATTCTCAACTGACCTTGGCCTGTGGCGGCGCAATTTTAATGGTGGGGTGTGCCAGTCCAACCGAGCGAGGACAGCAATATTTAGATGGGTCTTTGTCGGCCACGTTAACCGCTGAAGATAAAGTCGATTCAACCGCCGCGCGCGATTACACTACCTTTGCCGCTCAAGCTGCGGAAGTCGAGAAAAAATCCCCCTCTTTAAAAGCGAAATATCATAATTTATACGCGCAATTAAATGTGTGGGCACAAGAAAGTGGCGATCCTAACGAGTTAGCCAAATATGGGGTGAATTTTGATCAACTAGGCGGCGCTGATAAAAAAGGCAATATCTTATTTACCGGTTATTTCTCGCCTGTGATTGAAATGCGTCATACCCCAGATCATTTATTTAAATACCCCGTTTATGGCAAACCTGAATGTGGTGCCGTGTGTCCAACTAGGGCGCAAGTTTATGACGGCGCTTTAGAGGGGAAAGGATTGGAATTAGGCTACGCCTCTAACATGATCGACCCATTTTTAATGGAAGTGCAGGGCAGCGGCTTTGTCCATTACGCCGATGATGACACCTTAGATTACTTTGCTTACGCCGGAAAAAATAACCATCCTTATGTCAGTATTGGACGAATATTGATCGAGCGCGATATTATTCCTAAAGAAAAAATGTCGATGAAAGCAATTAAAGATTGGGTAGCTAAAAACGATCCTGACACGGTAAAAGAGTTGCTGGAGCAAAATCCATCGTATGTCTTCTTTGATCGCCAGCCGGGTGCAAGAGTGGCCGGTTCAGCCGGTATACCGTTATTGCCAATGGCATCGGTTGCCGGCGATCGCAGTATTTTTCCTATGGGAACCCCAATCCTTGCCGAAGTGCCATTATTGGACGCTAACGGCAAATGGACTGGGGTGCATATCATGAAATTGATGATCGTGTTAGATACCGGCGGGGCTGTCAAAGGTGGCCATTTAGATTTGTATCATGGCATGGGCGCTCGCGCTGGCATTGCGGCGGGTCATTACCGTCATTTTGGTCGAGTGTGGAAATTAGATTTAACCGCGCCGCCATTAGCACTGCCAAAGAATTAATTATTCTACCCAGTTGATGTTTTGTATAAGAGTGTGCATTTCGCCTCGGATTTTGAGGTATAATGCGCGCTCTTTTTTTATTGGTGCTTGCGCTCCGTTAGACTCACAAAGGCTTACCTATGAACACACAACAACCCGCATCAGACAGTTATAACCAACGTTTTGGTGGTACTCGCCGTTTGTATGGTCATAGTGAAGTGGATATTTTACGCGCGGCGCATGTGTGTGTGATCGGGATTGGTGGCGTGGGTTCGTGGGCGGTGGAAGCCTTAGCTAGAACGGGGATTGGGCATCTCACCCTTATCGATATGGATGATGTGTGTGTCACCAATATTAACCGTCAAATCCATGCAATGACTGGCACGGTTGGGCAAAGCAAAATTGAAGTGATGGCTGAACGTGTCAGGCTAATTAATCCTGAATGTGAAGTGACGTTAATCGATGATTTTATCACCCCAGATAACACTGCTGAGTATATCTCTAAAGAATTTGATTACGTATTAGATGCGATTGATAGCTTAAAACCAAAAGCGGCCTTACTCGCTTATTGCCGCAGTAATAAAATTAAAGTGATCACGATTGGTGGTGCGGGTGGACAAGTTGATCCGACTCAAATCAAAGTGGCGGATTTATCCAAAACGGTGCAAGACCCATTAGCCAAAAAATTGAAAGACACCTTGCGTCGTTTGCATAATTTTAGCAAAAATCCGCAGCGTAAATTTGGCATTGATTGTGTGTTTTCAACCGAACAATTAAAATACCCACAACCTGATGGCAGTGTGTGCGGGGTGAAATCCACCGCCGAAGGGCCTAAACGTATGGATTGTGCCAGTGGCTTTGGCGCAGCAACCGTAGTAACCGCCAGCTTTGGTTTTGTCGCAGTGGCAAGGATTGTAGAAAAAATCTTGTTAAAAGCTAAAGCTAAAAACTAGCCACGAGAGCCGAGGAGCTTAATCGTCTTTTGCTCTTCGGAGCTCGAGTGAAGCGTCCTCGGAACTAAGCTTTACTACTTATCACTCGGCTCAAAGCCAGTATCTTCAGTAGTTGGCGATTCGGCGGCGGCACGCGCAATATCATCACAGATTTCATTTTCTCGATGACCCGCATGGCCTTTGACCCATTTCCACTCAACCTCATGGCGGGCGGTTTCAGCATCTAATGCTTTCCATAAATCGACATTTTTAACCGGTTTTTTGGCCGCGGTTTGCCAGTTTCTTTTTTTCCAGCCGTGGATCCACTCAGTAATGCCTTTACGCACATATTGACTGTCGGTGGTAAGCGTTACTTTGCAGGGCTCTTTGAGTGATTTTAACGCTACCACCGCCGCCATCATTTCCATGCGGTTATTGGTGGTCAGTTGAAAACCTTCAGATAAATATTTTTCTTGTTCTTTATAGCGCAGCACAATGCCATAACCGCCAGGGCCGGGGTTGCCTAAACAAGAACCATCAGTGAAAATCTCAACGTATTTCGTTATCATTTGCTATAGTGACCTTAATTTTTATCTGGGGCTTAAAACCCTCATAGTCTGACACAGAGTTTATTATGAATACCAGTACCAATTCATCTCATGACCGCATCATTGTTCTGGATACCGAAACCACGGGTATGAACCGCGAAGGTGGGCCGGTTTATATGGGCCACCGGATCATTGAAATTGGTGCGGTTGAAATTATTGATCGTAAACTGACGGGTCGTCATTTCCATTGCTACATTAAACCGGATCGTCAAAGTGATCCTGAAGCCATTGGGGTGCATGGTATCACCGATGAATTCTTGGTCGATAAACCACAATATAAAGCGATCCATCAAGAATTTATTGAGTTTATCCGTGGCGCTGAATTAGTTGCTCACAATGCGCCCTTTGATACCGGATTTATGGATTATGAATTCAAACTCAATGGCAGCAATGAGAAAACCGCAGAATTGTGCAAGGTTACCGATACCTTGGCAATGGCGAAAAAAATCTTCCCTGGAAAACGAAATAATCTCGACATTTTATGTGATCGTTACGGTATCGATAACTCGCATCGTACTTTGCACGGCGCGTTACTCGATGCCGAAATTCTAGCCGACGTTTATTTACTGATGACCGGCGGACAAACCAGCATGCAATTTAATGCGGGTCAGTCTAAAGACGGCGGGGTGGGTGAAACCATTCGCCGTGTATCGGCCGATCGCGTTTTGCGAGTATTAAAAGCCAGTGAAGAAGAGCAACAACAACATGAAGAACGTTTAGACTTGGTAGCCAAAAAAGGCGCTTGTTTATGGCGTGAAACGGTTGTTAACGATTAATCCAATTAAAGCTATTAATCCCCAAAAAATAACCCCAAAAAGGTAATGCCACAATGAACCCAATTATTGCAATGTTAAAAGAAAACAATATCCAAGATGCGCAAATTCGTGAATTGTTTGAAATCATGACTCAAAACCCAATGGCGGCAATGGCAACCATTAGTCAATTGGGTTTACCGCAAGATCAACTGCAAATGTTAATGGCGCAAGTCATGCAAAACCCTGCCTTGCTGAAAGAAGCGGTGAATGAGCTAGGTTTAGATTTTTCAAAAGTGGAAGCGGCGAAAGATCAATTGCAAAAGTAATATCCATTCCATTGAATATTTGATCAATTTGAATACGCCGAAAGACGCAGCTCTGTCCTTGGTCGCTTGAGAAAAGACCATCTATGGCCTTTGATACTTTTATCTGACCTCAATTTTGAACCATCATTAAATTTATGGAATTGGTATCATCCTGAAACTTGATACTAAAAAGCACGAAACCACATCAAGGGTTTCGTGCTTTTGTTTTTCTAGCTTCTAGCTTCTAGCTTATGTCACTATTTCTAAGCCACTTGACTCAATGGCTTACTCGGCTTTTTTACTATTAACTCACTTGGATCAAAATCATCCACGTTGATGGTTTCTAAACGTACTGTCTCAGCATCGCGTAGTACTTGTGCTTCTTGCTCGCTGATCCAGCCGTTGTCTAAACCTAGTTGCGCCACTTTATCCAATTGGGTAAATGGGCGACGTTTTTCGGCTTTTTTACAAATCGCATCGAAAATAGGCTCGGCCTTTAGAATGGTTTCTAATGCCAATTCAATTTTTCCTACTGGGTTATGCTCACTTGGTTCAAGATACTGATTACGTCCGATACGAGAACGAGTGGCCGATGGCGTTTGTAGAATTTGCGCCACTTGGTTATCTAGTGCATCACTTGGCGCACGGCGCACGGTTCCTAGTGGCAAAATAAGCACGCGTAATAAAGTTGCCGCACTGCGCGATGGGAAGTTACGCAATAGTTCGGTTATTGCCTCTTCGGCTTGGCGCAAACTGTCTTGTACGCTCCAATGCACCAGGGGTAAATCGGATTCTTGATAACCTTCCATTTCAAAACGTTTTAGAGTGGCTGAGCTTAAGTACAATTGGCTTAATACATCCCCTAAACGTGCCGATAAACGCTCTTTACGTTTCAGTGATCCGCCCAGTACTGCCATCGATACATCCGATAGCAACGCCATATTGGCACTGTAACGGTTAAGTTTTTGGTAATAACCTTTGATTTGGTCGTGCACTACGCCGTTAAAATTAGGATCGTTTGGCACTGGCGAGTCTGAGCCGCGACCATCGGTAATACCCAACCATAAACTGCGAACGGCGTTACTCATACTAAAGCCGATATGACCAAATAATGCGCTATCAAAACGGGCGAGAGCATTGCGTTCAGTTGAGTGTGCGGCATCCATTTCTGCCAGTACATAAGGGTGGCAGCGGATCGCGCCTTGTCCGTAAATGATCATTGAACGGGTTAAAATGTTCGCGCCTTCCACCGTTACCGCGATTGGCGAACCTTGGTAACCACGCGCTAAGAAGTTGGCAGGGCCTAAGCACACACCTTTGCCGCCGGCGATATCCATAGCATCAATTAAGCAGCGTTGGCCGCGATGGGTACAGTGGTATTTCACAATTGCAGAGATAACCGATGGCTTCTCGCCTAAATCAATTCCTGCAACGGTTAATTGGCTCGCAGCATCCATCATATAAGCATTACCCGCCAGACGTGCTAGTGGCTCTTCAATGCCTTCCATGTGTCCGATCGGTTGTTTAAATTGACGGCGAATTCGAGCGTAAGCCCCGGTTGCCAATGCGGCGCTTTTAGTACCACCGGTTGAGTTGGAAGGTAAGGTGATACCACGACCCACTGATAAACATTCCACTAGCATGCGCCATCCTTGACCTGCCATATCTGGGCCACCGATGATGAAATCTAAAGGCACAAAAATATTGTCGCCTTGCGTGGGACCATTTTGAAAAGGAACGTTCAGTGGGAAGTGGCGTCGACCTATTTTTACGCCTTCCATATCGGTTGGAATCAGGGCGCAAGTGATACCAATATCTTTCTTGGTTTCGCCTGCTTCATCTTTAAGCCCTAATAAACCATCCGGATCTTGTAATTTAAACGCCAAACCTAGTACCGTCGCCACTGGAGCAAGGGTAATGTAGCGTTTATTCCAAGTCAGGTTCATGCCTAACACTTCTTGGCCTTGCCATTGACCTTTACATACAATGCCGTAATCGGGAATGGCGCCTGCATCAGAGCCAGCTTCTGGGCTTGTTAATGCAAAACAAGGAATTTCTTTGCCTTCTGCTAGGCGAGGTAAGTAGTGATCTTGTTGCTCGGTAGTGCCGTAATGTTGAAGTAACTCGCCAGGGCCTAAAGAGTTCGGTACGCCAACGGTCGAGGAGAGTACCCCTGAAACGCCGGTCAGTTTTTGTAGCACAATCGATTGAGCGTAAGCGGAGAATTCTAAGCCGCCGTATTTTTTCTTAATGATCATGGCAAAGAATTTATGATCTTTGAGGTACTGCCATACTTCTGGTGGTAAGTCCGCCAGTTCATGGGTGACTTCATAATCGTTGGTCATGCGGCACACTTCATTGACTGGGCCATCAATAAAGGCTTGTTCTTCAGCGCTTAATTGCGGCGCTTGAATATCGGTCAGCTTGCTCCAATCAGGCTTGCCTTTAAATAGCTCGGCTTCCCACCATACGGTACCTGCATCAATTGCTTCTTTTTCGGTTTGCGACATCGCCGGTAGAATTTTCCGGAAAACTTGTAATGCCGGTTGGCTAAACAAGCGGCGACGTACGGCTGGGATGGCAATGAGCCCGCAGCCAATAAGGTATAAAACAAACAACACTGGGGTGGTCCCCGTCAGCAGCGTGGCGGCTGCAAAAATAATCCCTATCACTGCCAAAGTGACACGTTGTGAACGGCGGTGATAGAGACAAATACCAAGCGCTACAAAGGCAAGGATAAGCGTGAATAAGATGGTCATCGTTATATTCCTTATTATGATGTCGCAGACCCTTTTTAGACTGAATGATAAAAGTGGTCGTACCAGATAGGTTCATTGTAATGGAATTGTTGATAAAATGTAAAATGGCAATGTATCTGAAAAGTGATCTCAAGCAGAAAAATTTTTATTTAGCGCTGAAAATCTTCTTGAAACAAAAATAGCGGACTTTTGGTCGACAGGCTTTCAGCTTTATAGGTACACTCTAATAATAGTAAGAAATAACAATAAAATGAGCCTGTATCTAAAGTGACTGGGTATAAAGGCTGAACTCTATCCTCTTTGCCTAAAAGAGAGCATTCAACAAGAGAGAAATATATGTATCAAGATTTGATCCGAAGTGAATTAGCGGAAGCGGCTGACGTACTCAATGCTTTTTTAAGCGATGACAAAAACCTACAACAAATTGAGGCGGCAGCAAAAATGATTGCCGATTCCTTTAAGCAAGGTGGCAAAGTGTTATCGTGTGGTAACGGTGGTTCACACTGCGATGCAATGCATTTTGCCGAAGAGCTCACCGGTCGCTATCGTGAAAACCGCCCAGGTTATCCTGGTATCGCTATTTCAGATCCAAGTCATCTGTCTTGTGTTAGTAACGACTTTGGTTATGACCATGTATTCTCTCGTTATTTAGAAGCGGTCGGCTCGAAAGGCGATGTGGTATTTGGTTTGTCGACATCGGGTAATTCAGCCAACATCTTAAAGGCGATGGAAGCGGCTAAAGCCAAAGGCATGAAGTCGATTGCTTTAACGGGTAAAGACGGCGGCAAAATGGCGGGTGTTGCGGATATTGAAATTCGTGTACCGCATTTTGGTTACGCCGATCGGATCCAAGAAATCCATATTAAGATCATTCATATCGTGATCCAGTTGATTGAAAAAGAAATGGAACAAGCTTAAATCGCCAGTTTGAAAAGGTATTAAGTTTATGTACCCAAAATCAGACGGGTATAATAATAAAAGGGAATTTGGATGTGCGAACTACTTGGCATGAGTGCTAATGTACCAACGGATATTTGCTTTAGCTTTACCGGTTTGATCCAGCGCGGTGGAAAAACCGGTCCTCATAGTGATGGCTGGGGGATCACGTTTTATGAAGGCAAAGGCTGCCGAAACTTTAAAGATCCTAAGCCGAGTTGCCATTCAAAGATCGCAGAACTGGTGCAAAATTATCCGATTAAAAGTTGTGCAGTGATCAGCCATATTCGACAAGCTAATCGGGGTGAAGTGAATTTAGAAAACACCCATCCGTTTACCCGGGAATTATGGGGAAAAAACTGGACCTTTGCCCATAATGGTCAGTTGAGTGGTTATGATGATTTGCAAACCGGGCGACATCGTCCAATTGGTGAAACCGACAGTGAGCAATCTTTTTGTTGGCTATTAAAGCAACTGGAAGACAAATACCCTGAGCCGCCTCATGCCAGACAAATGCCAGAAGTGTTTCAATTTATCGCCGCGTGTTGCGATGAGCTTAAGCAATTAGGCGTGTTTAATATGCTGCTGAGCGATGGTGAGTTTGTGATGATGTATTGCACCAATAATCTGCATTGGATCACTCGCCGCGCGCCTTTTGGTAAAGCCTCATTAATTGATGAAGAAGTCACCATCGATTTTCAGCAAGAAACCACCCCCAATGATGTGGTGTCGGTGATCGCCACTCAGCCATTAACCGATAACGAACGGTGGCACAAAATGAAACCAAGTGAATACGGTGTCTTCCAATTCGGTGAGCTGATTTTAGATAACAGCTTAGATTTGATTGATCAGCCGTTTGCACCCAAAGCGTCCCCTTGTGGTGATTAGGTCGCACTCTGGTTTCAGCCTTGGGATCGGATAACTCAAAAATAATAAAAGCTCGATCATGATGTGATCGAGCTTTTGTATTTTTGGGCGTAATAAATGGCTTACAGATTCGAATCACACCAATGGCAATCATTTTATGATGGATCAATATTGGATACAGAGAGCAGTGTCAAAGGCCATGGATGGCCTTTTTCAAACGTCCAAGGATGGGACAGCGTCTTTTCGGCGCATTCAAATTGATCCATTTTTAAGTGGGGGATTTTAATCTTCGGCGTAGCCATGTAATCCAAGCACCTTACCATCTAGATATGCTTGCCCGCCTTGCATTTTTAAACGCTCCTCGACAAACCATTTGGTCACCAGTGGGTAAATATGATGCTCTTGAACTAATACACGGTCGGCAAGATCATCGGCGGTATCATCTTCAAATACCGGTACTTTGGCTTGCAGAACAACAGGCCCGCCGTCTAATTCTTCGGTTACAAAATGTACGCTAGTACCGTGTTCACTATCACCGGCGTCAATGGCGCGCTGGTGAGTATGAAGCCCCGAGTATTTTGGTAGCAAAGAAGGGTGGATATTGAGCATTTTGCCTAAGTAGTGGGTCACAAAATCACGGCTTAGAATGCGCATGTAACCGGCAAGAATAATCACATCCGGCTGATAAGCATCGATTTGTTTCATTAACTCGGCATCAAATGCTTGGCGATCGGATTTGCCATCGGCTTTTAAAAAGGGCTGAGCGGAAACAAAATGGCCATCAATACCATGTTTTTTAGCGCGCTCAAGACCATAGGCATCTTGTTTATTAGAAAATACCGCGCACACATTCGCTTGGATTGAACCGGATTCACATCCATCGATGATGGCTTGTAAATTACTGCCTGAACCTGAGATAACAACAACAATCTTTTTCATGAGATAACCTTGCAGATAAAATTAAGCCCTTAGACTTTATCAGTTAATAACCGAAAAGCTAAGGGCCTAATCTCGTCATATTTGAATAACCAAAGCGACTATTACCAAAAAACGACGATTAGTTAATAACGACTTGCTCTTCACCAGCTTCAGCCGTAGCCACTGCGCCGATAACCCAAGCGTTTTCACCTTCAGCGTTGAGTAAATCAACGGCTGCTTGTGCTTGGTCTTGCGGTAATGCCACGATAAGGCCGACACCACAGTTAAAGGTACGGTACATTTCAAAGGTATCAACGTTACCTTTTTGCTGTAACCAAGAGAAGATAGCCGGCCATTGCCAACTGTTTCCATCGATCACCGCTTTAGTGCCTTCAGGTAATACGCGTGGGATATTTTCCCAGAAACCACCACCTGTAATGTGTGAGATAGCATGAATGTCATGCTCTGCAATCATTTTAAGGGCGGATTTGATGTAAATTTTAGTTGGTTCAATTAAGTGCTCGCCAATAGTGCGGCCATTTAAGTCTTCGGCTAAATCAGCTTGAGAAACTTCAAGAATTTTGCGAACTAACGAGTAACCATTTGAGTGTGGGCCACTCGATCCTACTGCGATTAATGCATCACCTGGTGCGACTTTAGTGCCATCGATAACGTCCGCTTTTTCAACTACGCCAACACAAAAGCCTGCGACGTCATAATCTTCGCCTTCATACATGCCTGGCATTTCAGCGGTTTCACCACCGATTAATGCACAACCTGCTTGAATACAACCTTCGCCAATACCAGTAACCACTTCGGCCGCAGTATCAATATCTAGCTTGCCAGTGGCGTAGTAATCGAGGAAAAAGAGGGGTTCTGCACCTTGTACGATCAGGTCGTTGACACACATGGCCACTAAATCGATGCCAATGGTGTCATGTTTTTTCATATCCAGTGCTAAGCGTAGTTTTGTGCCTACACCATCAGTACCCGATACTAGAAGAGGTTGTTTGTATTTGGTTGGCAGTTCGCATAACGCACCAAAACCACCGATGCCACCCATTACTTCAGGGCGACGAGTACGTTTCACTACACCTTTAATTTTATCGACTAATGCGTTACCTGCATCAATATCAACACCAGCGTCTTTGTAGCTTAGAGATGAATTGTTACCACTCACAGAGAAATCCTCGCCTTTAATTAGGTTGTCTTTAAAATATAGGTTTTAAAATATTTCGTTTCAGGTGAAAAACGGGGCTATTCTAACAGGGGATGAAGTGAAAAGGAAAACGTTTGCGTCAGTTTTTTTTATGGCCTTTTTTTACCGAATAAATAGAGATAGAACAATGCAATTTGACCGCTTTGCAGTATAATCAACGCGTTTGTAAAAATTTAAGCATGGAGTTGGACATGAAAGTTGTAGAAGTAATGCACCCACTGGTGAAACATAAACTTGGTTTGATGCGTGAAAATGACATTAGCACTAAACGTTTCCGTGAATTGGCAACAGAAGTGGGCAGCTTGTTAACTTACGAAGCAACCGCTGATTTTGAAACTGAAAAAGTGACGATTGAAGGCTGGAATGGCCCAGTAGAAATCGATCAGATTAAAGGCAAAAAAGTAACGGTTGTACCTATTCTGCGTGCTGGTTTAGGCATGATGGATGGTGTATTAGAACACATGCCAAGTGCGCGTATTTCGGTTGTCGGTGTTTACCGTGATGAAGAAACTCTTGAGCCAATCCCATACTTCAACAAGTTAACCTCTAGCATTGATGAGCGTATTGCTTTAGTGGTTGATCCTATGCTGGCAACTGGCGGCTCTATGATCGCAACTATCGACTTATTGAAAGAACATGGTTGTCAGAGCATTAAAGTATTGGTTTTGGTGGCAGCGCCAGAAGGTCTGGAAGCATTAGAAAAAGCGCACCCAGATATCGAACTTTATACGGCCGCGATTGATGAGAAATTGAATGACAAAGGCTACATCGTTCCTGGTTTAGGCGATGCTGGTGATAAAATTTTCGGTACTCAATAATCTGAAAATTATTTCTGCTCAATAGCTTATTGAAGCGCTTCTAAATAGAGGCGCTTTTTTTATGTTTGAATTTATGTCTTTCACTGCGGTCTAACTAAAATTAAAGTAGAATATAAAGCGACTCAGCACTATCGGTTGTATTTAATTCTTTTTTTCTCATTAATGATGATGGGCTTATCCTGTCTCATTATGATCTTTGACAGGTTTATTATGCGTTACATACTCACATCTTTTCTATGCTTACTGGCGTTTAGCTCAGCAGCGTATGCTAAAACGAAAGTCGATATTTATCATGTCGAAGTACCCATGACGGATGTGAAAAATGCCAAAACAGTGGCATGGGCGCAAGGATTAAAGCAGGTATTAATTAAAGCTTCGGGCGATACTAAGATTATTAACAATGCGGTAGTAAAAAAAGCACTCACCGATCCTTCAGATTACCTTGCTCAATTTGAATCGGGCAGTATAGATGACACTCCAAGCATGGTGATGGATTTTAGCCCCGAACCAGTGCAATCATTATTGTCTCAAGCGCATGCTATTTTTTGGCCCCAGTTACGTAATAATGTTTTAGTGTGGGTGATTGAAGATCAAAACTTTGAGCGTCAAATTGGGTGGGAACAGTCTGGCCTTGATAGTATCGCGCCTTTGCAAGCCTCAAGCTTAAAAGCCGGTTTACCTATCACGCTGCCTTTAGGTGATATGGATGATATGACCCATATTACTGCGCCCGAGCTATGGGGCAGTTTTGATCAACCGTTAGCCAAAGCTAGCCAACGTTATCCAGTGGATGGGGTATTGGTACTTAAAGTGACCCGAATGGGTGATGGCGCTCAGGTTGATTGGGCTTTGCATGATATTGCACCCAATAAAATTGCGACTACACAACGTGAACCTGTCACCGGCTCAACCGAAGGCTCCCTTCAAGACAGTATCAATAATGCGATTGTGCAAGTGAGTGCTTATTATGCCAAACAAAATAAAGTGGCGGTAAACCAAGCATCGGATGATTCATTACTTGGCCATTTTAATGGTATTAATTCGGCTCAAAATTTCTTTACCTTAGAGCGTATGTTGAAAGGGTTAAGCAGTGTGGCGGCTGTGCAAGTTCACCAGATCCAAGGCGATAATATTGTGTTTAAAATTGATTTATTGTCGGATGTTGAAGAGTTTAAAAAAGAAGCGGTAAAGAAACAGCAATTGACTCAAATCCAAGCCCCTGTCGCTTCAGATGAATTAACACAACAGGATGCTAGCCAAGAGTCAGTAACACAAGAGCAATCATCAGGAAACGAAGCGGCAGTTGCTGATGGAGTCAGCGCAGATGCAACAGCAATAAATGCGAAGCAAACAACGCCTGCCAAAGAGCCTTCATCACAGCCAACGCAAGATGATAATCAGTTGTGGTTTGATATAAAAGAGTAATCGCTTGAAGTGATAGTTCAACAAAAGGGAGCCTTAATATGGCTCCCTTTTGGGTTTAAATCTGGTGCTGTTTTTCTAGTTGTTGTGCTTTTTCTGCCGCAGGACGTTGATGTAAAGCGGCCAGATATTGTTGTAATACCGGGTAGTTGGTAAGTTGCTCAAGTTTATAAGCGGTTTCAATAATGAAAGACAATAAGATATCGGCGGCGGTAAATTGATCACCCACAAGCCAAGTGTTGTTGTCTAAATGATCGTTTAAATAACCAAGAATTAAATGCAATTCTTTTAGGCTGTAACCACTCAAGAACGGCGGTTTACTCCCGTCAATTTGAACCAAGTAATGCATTAATAGAGGCAATGCAGCAGAGCTTTCAGCAAAGTGCAACCACTGTAAGTAATGGGCATATTCTGGAGTGTTTTTAGCTGGAACTAACAAATTTGCGGCGTATTTTTCTGCCAAGTATTCAGTAATTGCGCCCGATTCAGCTAATACTAAATCATCTTCTTGAATAACTGGAGACTTACCGAGTGGATGGATCTGTTTAAGTTCAACTGGAGCTAAGTGGGTTTGTGGATCACGTTGATAGGCTTTAATTTCATAAGGAACTTGTAGCTCCTCTAATAACCAAATGATACGTTTTGAGCGAGATTGAGCTAAATGATGCAGGGTGATCATAGTGATATCCTTGTCGAATGTGAGGTGTTTCTCCGTGGCTCTGCGTATAAAAAGGCTCTCTTATGGTGCTAGGGGATGTATTGGCAGTGGACTGTCGTTACATGCACCATAAGAGAGAAATCAAGATTTAGATGCTAATCAGGACCTTGATATTTTTTATCGTTAGATTAGGGGCTGTTGATCTTTCGTGATTAAATTTTGTTCGAGATAAAAGCCTTTTAATCGAGGAAAGTCGATTGAAGCCTAATTATTCTAAGTAAATGAGACTTAACGAAGAGTAAAAGGCTTTTAGCCGAACCCTTCGGGCTGCGTTTGTTGGTCTTTTCTACTTCGTCATCGGCTTTTCGTGTAGCCAGCTACACCACAAAGCCTCTTTCTTGTATAAAAACCCAACAATTCGCAGCAAAAAAAAACACGAAAGATCAACAGCCCCTAATTGCTTAAGCGTAATATTGGCTTATAGCGCAGTTTGATAAATTTGACGTGAACGCTCTAAATCGATAGAACCATTCTCGCCAAGTTTAGTCATGCCGTGTGCTTCTAAGCTTGCCATTGCGGTATCAATATCCGCTTGAGTTAGGTCAATTTCACTTAATGATACGGGCGTGTTCATATCAATGAAGAACTGCTTGGTTCTTGTAATGATTGCATCGATACGCGCGTCATCAGATCCTTCAGTAATGTTCCATACACGTTCACCATATTGCAGTAATTTCGCTTTTTTCTCTGCGCGACATACTTGCATAATGGCAGGAAGTATAATGGTTAAGCTACGACCATGATCCACACCAAAGTTACCGGTTAGCTCGTGACCAATCATGTGGGTAGCCCAATCTTGAGGAACACCAACACCAATTAAACCACTTAGCGCTTGAGTCGCCGCCCACATCACGTTAGTACGTGCTTCGATGTCTTGTAGATCGGTCATTAATTTAGGACCTTCTTCGACCAATGTCAGCAAAATACCTTCCGCAAAACGGTCTTGGATTTTTGCGTTTGCAGGGTAAGTTAGATATTGCTCCATTACGTGGATAAAGGCATCCACTACTCCGTTTGAGGTTTGACGCTCAGAAAGGCTAAGCGTCGTTTGAGGATCAAGAACCGCAAACTGAGGTCGCACAGAAGGGTGCATAAATGCTAATTTTTCTTTACCGCGAGTAACCACAGCGCCGATATTGGTTTCAGAACCGGTTGCTGGTAGCGTCATGATGCAACCTAATGGCAATGCTGATTCAATCTTGCCTTGTTTGGCTAAGATATCCCACTCTTCTTCGCCTTGGTAGCTGACTGCTGCGGCAATAAATTTAGTGCCATCAACTACTGAACCACCACCAACCGCAAGTAGGTAGTCAAAACCTTCCGCGCGGATACGCTCAACCGCTTTCATTAGTGTGTCGTATTGTGGGTTTGGCTCAATACCAGAAAATTCATCCCAGTTATGTTCGCTAAGCGCCGCAACGACTTGATCGTAAACACCGTTACCTTTGATAGAACCGCCACCGTAAGTCACTAAGATTTTTTTATCTTTTGGAATGCTGTTAGCGATCGCGGCGATTTGACCTTGGCCAAAATGAATTTCTGTGGTGTTTTGGTAACTAAAGTTGTTCATGTATTGCTCCTGTAGAACGATTATCCCCTTCGTACTTGAAGCTGCAGCTTTGTTGGTTACGTTCACTCACCCCAATCACTTAGACGAGCTAAGCTCATGGGGCTTCGTTTACTTGCCGCCGCACTGCAACATCAATTACTTTGGGGAATGATAGACCGTTTACTAATAAAATTTATTGTTTAAATGATTAAGGTGAATGAGCATATATTCATAAATATGCAGTTTCAAATACAAGGACTAATTAAAGTTGGATCAGCATCTTGCCGATATTCTCACCTTTGAATAAACCCAAGAAAGCATCGGGTGTTGATTCAATACCTTGGCGAGTGGTTTCTTTCCAGCTGACTTTGCCTTCTGCCGCCCATTGGCTTAATTGTGCCACATAGCTTGGGTAATGCTCCCAATGATCAGACACGATGAAACCTTGAATTTTTAAGCTTTTCTTAACGATGTTAGCCAAGTTGTTTGGACCGGCTTTAGCATCGGAAAGATTATATAAATCAATCATTCCGCACACCGCCATTTTACCGTAACGGTTTAATAAATTTAACGCGGCCTCTAAATGATCACCCCCGACGTTTTCATAACAAACATCAACGCCATTCGGACAATGTTCGGCTAATGCGGCCTCTAATTCTGCTGCGTTATTGTAGTCTTTATAGTTGATCACCGCGTCAACACCGAGTGATTTCAACCACTCGACTTTTTCGGCGCTACCAGCACTACCGATCACGCGACAACCTTTAATTTTTGCAAACTGACAAACTAAACTGCCGACTGCGCCAGATGCGGCAGACACTAAAACAGTATCGCCTTGTTTTACTTCACCGATGATATTTAAACCGACCCAAGCAGTTAAACCAGGCATGCCGGCAACGCCTAAAAAGCTTTGCTCTGGTAATGAAGTTGCCGGTAATTTTTGCACCATATCGCCGTTTGAAATGGCATATTCACGCCAACCTAGCATGCTGTTGACTTTATCACCGACTTTAAAGTCTGGATGTTGCGATTCGATGACTTCACCAATCGCTGAACCTTGCATCAATTCACCAAGTTGAAATGGTGGGACGTAACTTTCAGCATCACTCATGCGGCCACGCATATAAGGATCAACCGATAACCACAAGTTTTTAATAATGAATTGACCTTGAGAAAGTGAAGGCAAGGTTTCAGTTTGTAGTTCAAAGCAGTCCGGTGTTGGCATTCCATTTGGACGTTGCTTGAGAGCATAACCGCGACTGGTGATAGTGTTTACTGACATGGTGACCTCGTTATTTAGGGCAAAAATACAATAAGAAGGAAGTAAATTTGAGTTGGTATAATAGACCGGTAAGTATTATATTCCTAATGCATGAAATTAATTATAGAAATGACTTAGGATCATAAATGTCAAAACTCAATCAAGTGGATTTAAATTTACTGGTGGCATTGCAAGCGTTGTTACGGACTCGCAGCGTGACCAAAGCGGCGATCCAATTAAATGTGACTCAATCTGCTATGAGTCGAACATTGCAGCGTTTGCGTCATCAATTTGGCGATCCTTTGTTTGTGCGCAGTCGAGGCGGATTATTGCCTACCGAGCGCGCGCAAAGTCTTGCTACAAGCTTAGACTATTTATTACAAGATGCTGAGTCTTTATTAACACCCGCCGAATTTGATCCGCTGCAAGCGACCACCCAATTTAGCTTTATGATGACGGATTTTTTCTCGCAAGTGTTTATGCCTCCGGTGTTCCAATCATTATTTGAACAAGCGCCAAACATGAGAATTCAATGTTTAAATAGCCAACCGAACTTGATGGAGATGTTAGCGCAGGGGGAAACCGATCTTGGCTTTAGTAGCTTGACTGGCGCCGTATCGGCCGATATCTATGCGCAAAAGCTCGGCCAAGATAGTTTAGTCACCGTGATGCGAAAAGATCATCCGTTAGCGGGGCAAGAGTTAACCTTAGAGCGTTATTGCCAAGCTTCACACGCTTTGATCACCATGGGCGGCGATCACCTCGGCACCATTGATGTGGCACTCGCAAAGCTGGGTTATAAAAGACATGTCGCACTACGGATGCCACATTTTACTGCTGCGCCTCATGCGGTAGCAAAAACGGATTTATTGCTCACCTTACCCGGCTGTTTAGCGGCGCACATGGCAGAAGCGTTAGATTTAGTGATCGTGCCACCACCATTAGATATGCAACCTTTCACTTACTATATGGTGTGGCATGCAAGGCAGCATAACAATATTGCCCATCGCTGGTTACGGCAACAACTGCAACAAGTGATCACTCAGCGTTGCTTAGAAGGGAATTGTTTCTAATCTAAGCGTAGTAATTATCTAATTACTACGCTTGGTAAAAGGGGAGAAGATCTTGAAGTGGCCTCTTAACGCATCATATTATGCGAAAAAATTAAATGATGAAGGTAGATCCCACTTACTTGGTTGAGGGGATCATCACAGTTTTAATCTAAAATTGAAGGGTGTATTTTACTTGCCTGCTTGTTTTGTACTACAATAAGATTAATTGGTATTTATCACCTATTTTTTAAATTTTATTATTGAATAAGAGAGTCCGCATGAGCAACCAAAAATCTCTTGATGCGATCAGGAAGATCAAGCTAGAAAACGACACATCAGCAGGAAACCTTGTTGATTTAATGCCGATCGAAGTTCAGAAACGCGATTTCGATTTATCTTTTCTGGATACCTTAAGCGAAGCACGCCCACGTCTTTTGGTTCAATCAAAAGATCTTGCAGAATTTAAAGCTAAAGTGAAGCAAGATGATTCTTTTTGCATGTTCGATGATTTCTTCAATAATTCTACGGCTAAATTCTTAGAGACAGCGCCGTACGACGAGCCGCAACCTTACCCAGAAGAAACGGTAGGAAAAGCATCGTTATGGCGTCCTTACTGGCGTCAAATGTACGTTGATTGTCAAATGGCGATGAATGCAACCCGTAACTTATCCATTGCGGGTATCGTGAAAGAAGACGAAGCCATTATTGCGAAAGCGAAAGCTTGGACCCTAAAACTGGCGACTTATGATCCAGATGGTGTGACTTCTCGTGGTTACAATGATGAAGCCGCGTTCCGCGTGATCGCAGCGATGGCATGGGGTTATGACTGGTTACACGCTTACTTCACGGAAGAAGAGCTTGAAATCGTACGTAACGCACTTGTGACTCGTTTAGATGAAATAATGCATCACCTGAAAGTGACGGTAGACCTATTAGCTAACCCACTTAACAGCCATGGTGTTCGTTCAATTTCTTCTGCCATTATTCCGACTTGTATTGCGCTATACCATGATCACCCGAAAGCCGGTGAATACATTGCTTACGCGTTAGAGTACTACGCTGTCCATTACCCGCCATGGGGCGGTGAAGATGGCGGTTGGGCTGAAGGTCCTGACTACTGGAATACCCAAACCGCATTCTTAGGCGAAGCATTCGATCTATTGAAAGCGTACTGTGGCGTTGATATGTTTAATAAGACATTCTATGAAAACACCGGCGACTTCCCATTATATTGCATGCCAGTTCACTCTAAGCGTGCTAGCTTTTGTGATCAGTCTTCCATTGGTGATTTCCCTGGTCTTAAATTGGCTTATAACATTAAGCATTACGCTGGTGTTAACCAAAAACCAGAATACGTTTGGTACTACAATCAATTAAAAGCACGTGATACAGAAGCGCATACTAAATTCTACAACTTCGGTTGGTGGGACTTTGGTTATGATGATCTTCGTTTCAACATTCTTTGGGATGCTCCTGAAGAACAAGCACCATCAAACGATCCATTGTTGAAAGTCTTCCCTATTACGGGTTGGGCGGCGTTCCACAACAAAATGACTGAACGTGATGAGCATATCCATATGGTCTTCAAGTGCAGCCCATTTGGTTCGATTAGCCACTCACATGCGGATCAAAATGCGTTCACACTGCATGCCTTTGGTGAAACATTAGCATCGGTTACCGGTTACTACGGCGGTTTCGGTGTGGATATGCACACTAAATGGCGTCGTCATACTTTCTCTAAAAACTTACCGTTATTTGGTGGCAAAGGTCAGTACGGCGAGAATAAGAATACTAATTTCGAAGCTCACCAAGACCGTTTCTGCATTGAAGCCGGTGGCAACATTACCGATTTCGACACTGAATCAGAGGTGAAATTTGTTGAAGGTGATGCCACTAGTTCTTACGCTTACTTCGTGCCAGATCTAGAATCTTACAAACGTAAAATTTGGTTTGTGAAAGGCAAAGTATTCGTGATGCAAGACAAAGCGACACTGAAGTCTGAGCAAGACATGACTTGGTTGATGCACACTACATTCACTAATGAAGTCGCGGAAAAATCCTTTACTATCCGTGGTGAAAAAGCGCATTTAGATGTTAACTTTATCAATCAAAATCCAGATAACATTGTTTCAATTAAAAATGTTGAAGGCTTTGGTGAAGTAGACCCGTACGAATTTAAAGACTTAGAAGTTCACCGTCACGTTGAAGTTGAATTTAAAGCGGCCAAAGAGCACAACATCCTAACGTTATTGGTTCCTAATAAGAACAATGGTGCGCAAGTTGAAGTGTCTCATCAAGTCATCGGCAATTCGCTTGAACTTACGGTAGACGGCGAAACGGTAACGATTGAGTTGTAATTCCATAAATTTAATGATGGTTCAAAATTGAGTACATAGAAAAGTGTCAAAGGCCATGGATGGCCTTTTCTCAAGCGAGCAAGGACGGTTCAGCGTCTTTTCGGCGTATTCAAATTGATTAAATATTAAATGAAATTGGTATTATATCTAATCGCTCCAAATAAAAAGACCATCGTTAACTATTATTTTTAGTTAACGATGGTCTTTTTTATTGTTTGTGTTGCTTACTTTATCTCAGACTCATAACGTGCTTTTTCTTGTTTTTCTACGATCGATAAGCGCGTCAGTTTTAAGCCTAATGCTTTACCTTTATGGCGAGCATATAAAATATTAGCCACAAAGCTTAAGGAAGTTAATAGCAATTCGACTGCCCCTAACCAGCGTTCTCCTTCATCAAGATACAACACTGTTAAAGAGTGCAGAAAATAGAACATCAAAATAAAGTTGGCCCACGCATGGGTGTAGGGTTTGCCTTTAAGAATGCCGATTAATGGTAAAAGTAAGGGGATCATCCACGCTACCGTTAAGCCGATATAATTAATGTGTGGGTGAGGGGAGATAAACGCATGCCAAGCCAATACCCAACTTACCAAACAAAGGTAGCTGATAAGGGCGAAATAGCGCGACGGTCGAGAGTGAGTAATCTGAGTCATAACTGCCTTGTAATAACTATGAAAGATTATATCAATACGCTTCTATCGATATTGTTAATGGAGAAAAGTGTCAAAAGAACATGGATGTTCTTTTCCAAGTCCCCATGGACGGTTTAAACGTCTTTTGGTAATCAACAATATTCTTAGAAGCACTTGCTGAGAAACACTTAGTTAGAAACTTAATTTAATACTTTTAACCGTTTAGCAATCGTCGCTAAACGTTGTCCTTGTGCAAACGCGAGTGTTTTGACTTGCGTGTTTAAGCTGATGCCACCGTGATTGACAGGATCACCACTGATTGAACTAGCACCATAAGGAGTGCCACCTTGCGAACTGGTGTGTAAGTCGGGTTCAGAATATGGTAAGCCCATCACCATCATGCCATGATGAAACAAAGGTAACATCATTGATTGCTGGGTGGTTTCTTGTCCACCATGAGGCGAAGAGGATGAGGTAAACACACAAGCTGGTTTATCAATTAAACTGCCGGACACCCATAATGAGGTGGTGTTATCCCAAAAGTGCTTCATTGCTGCGCTCATGTTACCAAACCAAACCGGACTGCCTAACGCTAATCCATCACAATGGGTTAACTCTTCAAGCCTGATCACAGGATCGCTGCTGGTAGTGTGATCGCGTGGCGCTATTTCACTTTCTATACTTGTTATTTCTGCCACAGTGCGAAGTAGCGCTTGGCAACCTGTGACCGATTCAACCCCACGGGCTATTTGACGTGCCAATTGCAAAGTGGTGCCATGTCGGCTGTGATACAGCACCAGAATGCGGGTCGGTTCAGTACTCATAAAATCTCAAGCACTTGCTCTGGTGGTCGTCCGATACGGGCTTGGCCATTTTTGACAACAATAGGGCGTTCAATCAGTTTTGGATGTTGTTGCATGGCTTCAAATAACGCTTCATCATTGACCTTGCTGTCGCCCAAATTTAACGCTTTATACTCATCTTCTTTGGTGCGCATCATATCGCGAACGCTTGCTAAGCCTAATTGTTGGAAAATGGTTTTTAAGACTTCTATGTTTGGGGTATCGTCTAAGTATTTGACTACTTGTGGCTCAATACCTTGCTCGGTTAACAATTCAAGCGTTTGACGGCTTTTTGAGCAGCGTGGGTTGTGGTAGATAGTGACAGACATATTTATTCCTTAAATTCATGCGATGTTAAATGTCGATGCTCATAAGCAAAACAAACTTAACGGATTACATTAATGTTCTTTTAAAGTGCCATTGACGTTATTTTAAAGCAGCAAAGCGTTGTTGAGAAAAACGCAATTGATCGATTCTGGCATCGTATCTTGCTTGTTCTAAACTGCCTAATGTGGCCATTTGACTGGCTCGGGTATAATTCTTTATCGCTTTATTCCAATCGGCGCGCAAGGCAAATAATTCAGCTTGAGCTGCCAATTGTTCTTTTTCATTGCTAATACTGGCATTAGCATCGGCTAGCAATGACCAACCAACCGTATCATCAGGGTTGCTATGGGTGTAGCGCTGCAAGATAGGGATGGCTTCTTTACTCCGCTGTGCTTCCATCAAGATGTTGGCATAATTTATGGTTAATACCGCATTGTTGGGTTTTCTTTGCAGCGCTTTTTGTAGCAAATTAAGCGCTGTGTTGTATTCTTTTTTCTTCGAATAGAGATCGGATGCGGCATCCAAATAAAAATTATTATAAGGATCATTGGCCAATAATCGCTTCATGATGGCTTCCGCTTTAGCGACCTTTCCGGTATCGATATAAACCAGCGCTTCGCCATATTCAATGGTGGGTTTTAGGATCGGGCTGGATTTTTTTAAATGACGGGCAAACCAATCAAGCGAGCGATCAGAGTCTATATTGGCATAACGTGCAATCACGCGGGCTTGGGCTAAATGAAAATTCAATGATACCGGCAGTGACACTCTTGGGTAGTTATTGGCACGGTCTCGAGCTTCGGTTAAACGCGCCGCCGGTAAGGGGTGACTTAATAGCATCGGGGGCGGGGTGCTGGCATAGCGATATTGATCGGCTAAGTGACCAAAAAAATCCGGCATGCCTTTAGGGTCAAAACCGGCACGCGCTAAAGTAGCAATGCCAAATCGGTCGGCTTCTTGCTCATTAGAACGAGTGTAGTTAATGCTGGCTTGCATAGAACCGGCCGTGGTCGCATTCAATGCGGCAATACCCGCTTCCGGTGACGCGATAGCTAATAGAAGTGAACCGACTAACGCCGCAATAGTTAAAGGCGTATTACGGGCTTGCGCTTCCATGTGTCGAGCTAAATGTCGTTGGGTAATGTGCGAGATCTCATGGGCAAAAACCGACGCTAATTCGCTTTCATTATTGGCGTGCAAAAACAGCCCAGTATTGGCTACGACATAACCACCAAAGAAGGCAAAGGCGTTAACACTGCGGTCGCGGATCAAGTGAAAATGGAAAGGGGTTTTGACGTTATTTGCATGGGCGACTAATTGATGACCAAGGTTACCAATATATTCATCCATAACAGGATCGCTAATAATAGGGCTACTGGCACGCAAAATTCGCATGTAAGCATCGCCATACTCTAGCTCTTTATCTATGGTTAAGGTGCCGGCGGCTGTGGTGCCAATATCAGGTAAATCTTGATCGGCATAGGCTAAAGTTTGGGTGCAAAGTAGTGCTGAGAGCACAATACCGACAGTGGTACGTAAAAATCGCTGCATATTGACTATATAAAATCCATTTCTGACCGTTAGGATAAATTTAAGATGCCAAATTCGTCACTTGGTTTCTTTTTCATATACAATATACCCGTTTCACTTAGAGCGGCACTTCGTTCTTTATAACGGACTGCAACTCCAAATACTTTGGGTAACGTTAACTTAAAAAAGTGAAAGTTGACCATAAACCAACTCATACGCTAACTCTATCATAAAGTTTGAATGAAATAATGAATGCTGATTATCTAGATCTTCGAACCGAGCGATGCCCGATGGCGCTGTTGCTGGCTAAAAGAGCAGCAATGCAATTAAATGCTAAGCAACAACTGACAATTTTGTCCGATGATCTTGCTTCGATAAAGGATATGATGTTTTTTTTCGCACAACCACCTTTTGAAGTGAAAGTGGATAAAATAAACGATATAACGACTTTATATGTCACCAAAAGGAACACGCTGAAATGTTCGAAATGATTATCCGTTGGTATAAACGCCGTTTTTCCGACCCGCATGCGGTGAGCTTGGTTGCCACCTTAATTATCGGTTTTATCGTTATTTATTTTTTCGGGCATCTGATTGCTCCGCTGCTTATTGCCATCGTGTTAGCTTATTTATTGGAATGGCCGGTAGCACGTTTAAGGAAGTGTGGCCTACCAAGACTACCGAGCGTGCTCATCATTGTGGCACTGTTTATTGGTTTAATGTTATTGGCTTTGTTTGGTTTAGTACCGACAGTTTGGCGACAAGTGGCTAATTTACTTAATGATATGCCGAATATGTACAATACCACACAAGCTTACATTATCAGCTTGCCGCAACGCTATCCCGATCTTGCCAACCTTCAGGTTATTGACTTAATTGTAGAAAACACTCAAACCAAAGTACTCGGCATGGGCGAAACGGTGCTGCGTGGCTCAATGACTTCTTTGATGAGCATTGCGACCTTAGGGGTGTATTTAGTGTTAGTGCCATTATTGATCTTTTTCTTGCTCAAAGATAAAAATACCATGTTGTCGGCATTAAGTGGCATTTTGCCGAAGAATCGCCGTTTGGCAACCAAGGTTTGGGATGAGATGCACAGCCAAATTTCCAATTACATCCGCGGTAAAGTGGTCGAAATTGTGATTGTTGGTGTGGCGACATACTTGGTCTTTTTGATCTGTGGTCTGCGTTATCCAGTATTATTAGCGGTTGCCGTTGGCCTGTCTGTGCTTATTCCGTATGTTGGTGCGGTAGCCGTGACAGTGCCAGTGGCTTTGGTTGCGCTATTTCAATGGGGTTTAACGCCAGATTTTTATTGGCTGATCATCGCTTATGGCGTAGTGCAAATGCTAGATGGGAACGTGCTAGTACCGGTGTTGTTTTCAGAAGCGGTTAATTTGCATCCAGTAGCGATTATTGTTGCGGTGTTAGTCTTCGGCGGCTTATGGGGGTTCTGGGGAGTGTTCTTCGCTATCCCGTTAGCAACACTTGTGAAAGCGGTATTGCATGCGCTACCGAGTGTCGACGAACCTCAGGATTCCTCAGCAGCATAATTCTGTACGAGATTAAGATTATCAGACATTAAAATGCCCAATCCACTTGATTGGGCATTTGGGTTTTTATTACCGAGTTTTGGGATTATTGAGCAAAATAATCCAAAACCACTTGATGATGATCTTTGGTCTTAAATTTATTGAATACATGTTCAATCATGCCATTCTCATCAATTAAAAAGCTAATACGATGCAGGCCATCATAGGTTTTGCCCATGTGTTTTCACCCTTGGAAAAATTTTTAGGCATAAGTTTTGACGATTTTTGATAAATTCTAACTTTAACAGTGGGTTAGGTGAAAATTTTTTCTTTATGGATCCCAAGTATAGCAGTTGTCATAATTTTTTGTAAATAGTGCTGTTTTTGACACATCCCTAAGCTGAAATTTGTCATAAAAAACGTAGGCAATGCTATAAGATTAAGCGGATTGTCATTGTGATAAAGTCGCTTGGTAATTAAGGTACGACAGAATCGCTTGGTGATCACACAAGGAAATATGCATCGGTAACTCATTTGTGGACAAAAACATGTCAGCTCACTTGCTAATTTAGCGAACTATGGGTTAGCTTAAGTATTGGTAACTATGGAAGGAAAAAGGCAATATTCGACCCTATTATTTTTTAACCTGTGATACAGAAACGGAAAAAGCCCTAGCATTTCTGCTAGGGCTTAGAGTGTGGCGGAGAGATAGTGATTTGAATACTATCTTTACCGAGACCTTTATAAATTAAAGCATTGAAAAAATGGAGTTTTTCTGAAAGAGTCAATTGTCCATTAATGAGTCACATTTGATGTGTATAAAACTAGCATTCGTTTATAACATTCAATTGATGCTTTTGTGATCTTAGTGCTACCCGTGCCATCTTCTTGTTTCTGCTCCCGTTTAGGACGCTTCGATCAAACGAGTGAAAAGATGTGGCACATGTAAAGTTGTAATCCGAAAGCTCACTTAAAGGACATGCATATAATACACATCAGCCCCTTTCGAATTTACTATTGGATTGCTACATCAAGGCCTCCAAATCATCATCCATTACATAAGCCGTAGGATCGTACACATCATTTTGAAATCCTTCATGGCAGTACCAGTCAGATTCATGCAATGCCTGATACATCGCTGTTTCCCACGAATTCTTATGTAGTTTAAATTCGTTGTCAGCATCAACTTTAAGCTGTGCTCTAATGTAATCTAATGGATTTACTTGGGGAGCATTTTCTATAAAAACTTCTCTGAGTGTGGCTAACCGCGATGCAGCTTCTATCGAAAATCTATTTGATAAATGATAATCGACAAAGTGTGATTGTATTCTTTCCTGCATGATACGAGAGTAAGTATTGGGAATATTAATATAAAACTCCATGCGCATGAAGTCATCCTCTTTAAGACGAGCAAATAACCACTGTTGTTGATTTACGTCATCATAGTAAGGATGTAGCGTCTGCTTATTTTTCACCGTAGCAATCCCGCTGCTTTTCCCTTTATTACATTTATTGCAAGAAGGTACTAAGTTCTCAGGCAATACTGACAAGAGCGGAAATTTAGCCTTGGGCAAATAGTGGTCTAGTGTTTCAACTGTCGAAAAACCACAAAATGGACATTTATTATAAGGAGCAATATTAGTAAGCGTTCACCAGCACCCTATTGACAGGCGAATGTGACGATCATCACTTGATCTACAATTGCCTATTGAACGATCCTTTTTATGCTTCATTATCTTCACATGAGCAGAAAAAAAGAACCTAAAT